>NZ_MJXL01000055.1:0-3520 GCF_001762785.1 Campylobacter sp. BCW_6463 | reverse complement strand
ATACACTTAAATTCTTATTTAGAGGCTGAAAGTAATCTACAAAAAATCAAGATTTTAGTCAAAATATATCAAAATTTACAAAAATGTAGCCGAACTCCTGATCTTATTGACATAGAAGAACTTGAATTTAACAAAGAAGACATTTTCGAAGAATTATTTTATGCTTTAGGCGGTTTAGGAGGTATGTATTCCGTAGAAATAATACAATCAAGAATTGCAAATTTCATCAAAATACTTGGCGGAGAACCTAAACTTTTATTAGAAAGATTCACAGCATAGACTTCAAAAAGAAGTCTATGCAAATACTCAATTTTAGAAAAATTAATTATTCAATAACGCAGCTTTTATTGTATCATTTGTTGCTTTGGCATATATAGTGGTAGTATTTAGATTTGCATGTCTTAGAATTTTTTGTATGACCACAAGGTTTGTTCCTTTGGCTGTTAATCTCATGGCTAAAGTGTGTCTAAGCAAATGAAGTCCTTTTTTGCTGATCAAAGCTTTAGCGTAAATATTATTTACAATCAAAAAAGCATTGCTTCTATTTAAATGTTTTCCTATGCTAGTTTGCATTATGTAATCATGATCTTGGATATTTTCTTTAAAATATTCAAGCTCATCATCTACTTCTTTTTTAATAAATGCAAATTGTTCTTTACCACCCTTGCCTATTATGGATATTTTTAATATTTCATCATCAACCTCTTCAAAATCACAAAGTTTTACATTTAAAGCTTCAGAAATTCTAAGTCCTCCATAAAGCATAAGTTTTATCAGTAAAGAGTTTCTAAAACTATTATAAACTTCTTTTTTTGCTTTTTCTTTCTCTAAAACATTATTTAGCCTTATAATTTCATTTTCATTAAGATAATTTAATTTTTCTTCTGATTTTTCTGTTCTAAATCTAATTTTCTTCATATCAAAGGAAAAAATAAACAAATCATCATTATTATCGCTTATAAAAAAAGCTAGTTAATACTCTCAAATAAGTTATTTTTGTTTTTTTGATAGTTTATTGCCATTTTTTGAATTATTTTCTAAATAATTAAGAAAATTGACTAAAAAAGTCGTTTTTATATCGTTTATTTGCTTTTATCTTGATAATCTAAAGAATATTCTACAAATTCTAGTAAAATACGCCTATAAAGTAAAAAAGTATTATTTGAATAGGATAATGCTTGAATATGTTTCAAATAAGCTTCTATCCAACGCTCTAAATCTTCGCTTATTGTAGTATTTTTAAGTTTCATTTTATTTATATCCTTTTTTTATAACATAATAATATATTATGTTATATTTATTTACTTGTGTTAATACCAAAATATATATTTTAATAGGCTTATTTTGATATAAGATTATGTTATATGTTTTAAATTATACCATAAAAATATTTATATTTTTGCATTATTTGTCTATTTATACAATTTTTTATTAATATTATGGTATAATTTATATATTTTAACAAATAAAGGATAAAAATGGAAAAAAATACAATAAATAATGAAAATATTCAAAAAAATGAAATATTAATTCCAAAAAGAGTATTATTTGATGAAAAAACATTAAAAATGATAGAAATGATGATTCCTACTTACAAAGATGAAATTTCTAATACAAATAAAGAAAATGAGAAAATTAATCAAATGATTAAGCTTGCTATAGAAAAAATGTTTAAAAATGATTTTTTGAATAAAATAAATAATTTTTAATTAGGTTTTTTTATGAATAATGTTTTGTTGCACAGAATAACTGAGAAAGGAAACATTCGCTATTATAGTATAGAAATTATTGCCACTCTATTTGAGGAATATATGGTTGAGAGAGTTTACGGAAATGTGCGTTTTAAAAGTTGCACAGGAAGAAAAAATAATGTATTTCCAAGTTTTAATGAGGCACAAATTTTTTTGAGAAGTTAAAGAAACAAAAAATGAAAAAAGGGTATGCGTAAGTTTTTGCTCAAAAAATAAGAAAAAAACATTGATAAAATAGGCTTTTGAGATAAGCTTTTAGCTAAACTCTCAAAAACAGGTAAAAAATCCTTATCAAATCCGCTAATTTCAATTTTTATAGCCATTTATATCCTTTCTTATATAATTTTTATTTTTATTATACCATAAAGGGTTTTGTTGTAAAATTGGAAAAAACTTTTTTTATATATAAAATTACATAAATAAGACAATCAAAATACAATATAAAAGATTAAAGAATAGTAAAAACGGTTTTTTAAAAAAACTAATATAAATATATGGCTAATTATATAATTAATCCTCCTCTAAGCCATCATTAATTCCTGCTTCTGCAAGTTCAAGCTGTTCTTTTTGATACACTTTATCATCTTTAAAGGCTTCAAAACTTTTTTCCCATAAAACCTTTCTTTGCTCTATATATTCTTGATCTTTACACATATTAATCCTTTTTATTTATCAGGTTTAAAACCACTATCTAAAATTATTTTTGTCATTGCACCTTTAAGTTTATCAAAACGATTTAAAGCTTGCATATTACTAACTCTATTATCATCTTTTTTATAAAACACTTTAAAAACTTCATCACTTTGTTTGTGTTTTACCATATCATCTAAAGTAGGACTATCTATGAATTCATATTCTTTGGTAAAATCTTCATTTAAAACATCGAATAAATCTTGTTTATAAGCATTTGATGAATGGGGATCGCAAGAATGAACATCAATAATATAATCTTGTATATTTTTTTGCATAGCAAATCCTTTAAAAAATAGTATAAATTTTTATTTTTAGAATGACTTAAAATCTTTTTTAATTTTTATAAATATTAAGGATATTATTTTTTTATATTATGTTGATGATCTTTTTTATCAAAGTCATAAAATGTAACAAATATGGCTACGGCTATTGCAAAAGCTAAAATAATATATTGTCCTAATGAATGAGATAAATCCATATTGTTTACTTTGTAATATGTTATTTTAACATATAAATTATAACAAAAAAGAAAAAAAATAAAATGAAAATAATAAGAAATTGATTTTTTATTATTTATTATGATAATCTTATTTGAGTACTTTTAAAAAGCTTAGAGTATAAAGTGTTGTGATGTAGCTTTTAAAAAGAAGAATAAAAACAAAGAAGCAGAAAACGCCCTTATAAAAATTATTAATTATATTCACTAACCATAGATGTAATAAAAAATATTGAGTAAAATATAATCAAAACAAATTTCTATTTATTTTTATAAAAACTGCATTTTTAAATTTGCTATGTTATAATTAAAAAAAGGTTGTATAAATATGAAAAATTATTATATTTCAGAAGGTGTAAAAGCTTTATTTTCTATCTATTTTAAAGATCAAACTGAAGAAAATTTCATTAAAGCTCTTAACGAATTTGCTAAAGAAAGCCAAATAAATTCTCAAGAAATAAAAGACAAATCTTTTAGAGAATTTAAAGAAGCCATTTCTAAATTACCAACTATAGATCTTTTGAATACTAGATTTGATAAGCTTGAATATTCAATAGGTGCTAAACTTGATAAGCTTGAA
>NZ_MJXL01000054.1:0-8524 GCF_001762785.1 Campylobacter sp. BCW_6463 | reverse complement strand
TTTAAAAGAGAAGTTAGAACATATGTAATTATTCTTGCTGCTTTAATGTTTATTTTACAGCCTACAATTTTTGATTTAATTTTGTCTATCTTTAAATCATTTCTAAGACAATAAGGTTTTTAACTTTTACTTTCGTTAGTGTCTTTATCATTGATATAATGAGCTACTAAAACCAATGTGCCAAAAATAAGAGTGATAGCACCAATTAAAATAGCTATATTATAACCATCCATTTTTTCTCCTTTTTTCAAAAAAAGTTCAATCTTTAAGAAAGATTGATGATAATGCAACTACCGTTAAAATTAGCAAACTTTCGATGAGAATAATAAAAGCTCTACTATCGCCTGTTTGTAAACCATAAAGACTATTTATAAACAATCCTATGCCAATAGATTCCATGAATATTAAGATTGCTTTTGTGGGTATTTTTGTAAATATTACTATTTTTTTGAAAAAATCCTTCTTTTTTCTCCTTATCTTATAACAAAAAAATGCTAAAAGTCAAGGGATAAAATATCCCACCTTAGGGTTAAGTTACACTAGATTGTTTCTAGTGTGAGAATATTATTTTAAATGTTTTACCATAAAGTCCATTATTGCCCAAACACTTGAAATTATAGTGGCAATGCTAACAACACAAGCTCCTAGCCAATAGATTCCTTGCTGTTTTAATGAACTTTCCATTCGTTTGATTTCAGCTTCAAGTCCTTTAGTCTCAGATTGGAATAAATCCTTGCTAACCAACTCATTTCTTATTTGCTCAATGGCTTCTTGCTTTAAATTCCCAAAATTAAGCCTTTGCGTTGTTGCTCTATCATTAGCAAATTCTTCAAAAGCTTGAATGAGCTTTTTAGCTTGATCAGTATCTGAAAAAATACTTTTCAATAATGTTTTAAAGCTCTCATTGAGTGTAATTTCTTTTTTCATGGCATATCCTTGCATACTAACTCCTAAATTATAACATATTTTCATGTGCGCTCTTAGGCTACATTTCCAATTTGCTTCCACCATGTTTTTTTCTCAGAGTGAAATCTATAACCTAATTGCTTGATTTTTTCATTTAAACCATAGGTATTTCCTACAATCCAATAATAACCATCTTCATTTTTCACTTTGAGTCCCAAAGATAACAAAACTTGTCTTTCATCTTCGCTAAAAGTTGTAGCGTTTGATTGTGAAAAGTTTTGTGAGAAATCAACTTTCTTTTTGTTTTCATGAGTATTGTTTTGGCAAGCTTCAATATCGATAATAATATTGCTAGTTTCAGTCATTCCAACGCCCATTTCTTCAGAAGAATATAATCCACTAAGTTGGAATTTTACCACTAGCCCAAGTATTTATTGTAGAAGCAGAGACATCTAATTGTCTTCCTAATTCAGTTTGAGTAGTGTTTAACTCTTTACAAACTTCTTTAATAATATTTTCTTTCTCTTCTGTCATGCTAATCCTTTATTTTAGATTAATATTTTTTAGTAATAATTTTTTCATTACTTTTCAGAAATGAAAGGATTTAGCTCATTTTTTGAGTTTCCCTGTCTTAGTGCAGGGATTATTATATTTTCTACTATTTTATTTTTAATCATTTCAAAATCTTTGTCATTGATTTTTCCTATGTAAGTTTTTATCCTTTTAGTATCAAAAACTCTCATTTGTCCTAAAAGTGCAACTTGTAAAGTGCCTTTATTGTCCTTAAATTTGTGAAATAAAAAGCCTTTTTTTGTTTTTAGTCTTAGAACTTAAAGGTGCGCCTAAAAATGTGCCATTATAAAAACTATTTATTACCAAAACAGGACGCGTAAAAAACTCATTTTTACCTTAAACTTCAGCACCAATATTTAAACCAATGCTAAGCCAATAAATCTTTTTTTACACTAACTTTTCTGATTAATTTTACTTTGTTTAAGCTCTTTTTTCGTTCGTTCCAGCTGTCAAATTGCACTTCGTTCATTTTATTCCTTTATATCTTTTGGCATAATGCTATGTAATGCTGTAAGCAGAAGTTTTATCTTTAAATATTTCTTTTCTATATTTTTCTAAGTTTTTTCATTGTTTCTCCTGTCTTTTTAAAAGATTTGTTTTTCAACTAATTTTCTCTTTCTTTTTTTAATTTATTGGTATTTTGGTTTATGATTTATATAAAAAGCAAGATCCTTATTATAACAGTTTCATTTTTTTAAATAGCGAAAAATGAAAGGAGTGATAAAGATTTTGAGATTTTTCCATGTATAAAATAAGGCAGATTTTTATTTTATCAATAGCAATTATTATTAAAAAAAATAGCAGAAAATTTCATTTGCCTATATTAATGTAACTTTTTATTACAATCAGCATTTTCAAAAAACTTTATCATTATTTCAGCTTAAATTTTATCATTTAAAATTAAACTTGATATAAATCTTTTCGTATACTTTGCTCGCTCGATTTAAATATATAAAAGCATAATATTGAGTAATACTATGTAATTTTAAACAAGGCATGGTTTTTGATAAAATTTTTAGATGAAAAAATCTACAAGCTTGATTGTTTTATTGATTAATTCCAAAACAAGAACCAAAAATTAACAATCTTAGTCTATTAAAATTCTTTTTATACAATTAAAAAATAATTATTATATACAAATGTGAAAATATGGATAATACGCAAAAATATGCAGCTATAGATCTTAAGTCATTTTATGCTTCTGTTGAATGCATTTTAAGAAAATTAGATCCTCTAAATACCAATCTTGTAGTTGCGGATGAAAGTAGAACCGAAAAAACAATATGTCTTGCGGTATCTCCCGCATTAAGATCTTATAATATATCAGGCAGATTAAGACTATTTGAACTAATACAAAAAGTAAAAACAATCAATTACAAGCGCTTAAAAATTGCTAAATATTTCAGTGCAAAATCATACAATCATCTTGAACTAATAAATAATCCTAATTTAGAACTTGATTACATTGTTGCAAAACCTAGGATGTCAACATATATAGACTATAGTTCTAAAATCTACAGTATTTATTTAAAGTATTTTGATCCAAAAGACATTCATATTTACTCCATTGATGAAGTATTTATTGATTTAACTCCTTATATCAAACATTATAAGCTATCTGCTGACAAACTCATTGAAAACATATTATTTGAAATTTTAAAAACAACTCAAATAACAGCAACTGCAGGAATAGGAACAAATCTTTACTTAGCAAAAATTGCAATGGATATATTAGCCAAAAAACAAAATATTAATAAAGATGGACTTTGCATAGGGTATTTGGATGAAATGCTTTATAGAAGAAAATTATGGCAACACACGCCCATAAATGATTTTTGGCGTATAGGCAAAGGATATGCAACAAAACTAAAAAGCATAGGCATTAACAATATGGGAGATTTAGCAAGATACTCTCTTAATAACGAGGATAAACTTTATCAAATTTTTGGAGTAAATGCTGAGTTATTAATCGATCATGCTTGGGGGTTTGAAAGCTGTACAATGCAAGCTATTAAAGAATATAAAAGCAAACATATCTCTAAGGTAATGGCTAAGGTTTTGCCTAAACCTTATAGTTTTAAAAAAACTAGAGATATGCTTAAAGAAATCGTCGATCATATGGTTCTTGAGCTAATTGAGCAAAATTTAACATGCAATCAAATCGTTTTAGATGTACAATATGATAAAGAAAGCTTAGAGAAGGTACAAAGCTACAAGGGTCCAATGAGTAAAGATTCTTATGGAAGATCTATTCCAAAAAATGCACATTCAACAATCACAATTTGGATTACCACAGCTCTTCCTTGGAAACTATTTGCAATAAAGGTTTAGAATTGTTTGATTTAATAGTTAATGCTGATTTTTTAATTAGAAAAATAAGTCTTACTCTTAATAATGTTGTAAAAAATGACACGATAAAAAAAATTAAAGAACCCAGTCTTTTTGCCGACATAGAACAGAAGGAAAATAAAAATTTTATAAAAGAAGAGAAATTACAAAAAGCTAGACTCGCGATTGTTCACAAATATGGAAAAAAATCTATTTTTAAAGCCTCGAGTCTTGAAAATGGCTTAAAAATTAATTCGCAAATAGGAGGACACAATGCCTAATAACCACGATGATATTATTAATATTAAATACAAAAAATCTACAAAATATCCTCTTATGCCATTAGAAAAAAGAGCGGCACAGTTTGCTCCATTTTCAGTGCTTAAAGGATTTGATGAAGCAATTGAAAAAAAGAAAAAAGAAATGGAAAGAAAGCTTGAAAAGTCTATCTATATAAACGAGTAATCATGTTTTTATGAGAAAAATATTTTAGATATAAAAATCAATTAAAAACAAGTAAAAAAATAAGTATTTTTTAAATAGTGTATTTTTTATACCACTTTTATCTCTATATATTTTAGACTTAAAATAAAATTAATTAAAATTAGTATTAAAATTTTATCTTTTTTTTCTGTGAATTTTCATATAAAAAATATTGTTTTTTAAATGATTAAAAAAATAAAAAAATTATCTTGTACTTTTCACGAGCAAAAATTCAAAGAGAAAATTACAGCAAAACTATATTTATTTTGATTTATTTTTTTGTTTTTTTATCTATCATTTTTTATTTTTATTTTTATTTTTTTACCTATCTTTACTCTAAAATTTTTGTAAATTTTTCAATTAAAAAATACTCCAAATCCAAACCCACAAAAAGACAAAAATAGTTTTAATTAAGCATTAAAAAGTCTAGCCTTTAGCAAGAGCATTTTTATACCTATCCTAAAGCAAAGAATGCCTATAAATTGGAGATTTATAGTATTTTTAGAATGAAATTTATTTTTCTCAAAAAAAGGGTGTTAAAAAATTTTATACCTAACATTCATTAATTTCGTTAATAATATTGCCATTTTTGTACCTAACCTAAAGTATTTTTAGCCCCTGAAATAGAAAAGTATTCTTCTCACCCTTTATCACCTCATTTATTCCCCTTCTTTATCCGCTACATTTCATTGAATAATTTTCATCATTTATCCCCTCATTTATCACCCCCTTTATACCCCATCTCCCATTCCTCCCTATCTTGCATTCTACGCATTCAAATCTCATCTTAACGCTATCCTTAACACAAATCCTTATAGCCTTTATACTCATTCTTTCTCTCATTTATCACCTCATTTATCACCTCATTTATTCCCTCATTTATTGCCTTATTTATTGCCTCATTCTTTCTCATTTACTCCCTATCTTTGCCATTTTTTAAACATATTTCTAGCATAAACTTTCCCTGATATATAAAAATACTCATTTCATACCCAAGTTAAATAAAAATACGGTTTAATTCCACAAAACTACCAAATACATAGGAGCATTTATGCCTAAGACAGATACAAAACCAAACACAAAAAACCGAATATACAAAGCTATAGAGACTTGGTTTACCAAAATATACCTAAACAAAATAATCCACAAAGAGAAAAACGACAAATTATTTATCAATATAACTAGCTGTCTAGCATTCATACTCTCAATCTATGGCAAAACAGATGAAAACAAAAGCAAAATGACACCTGCTGTTATGGCTTATATCAAAAAAACAAAAAACACTTTTATTGCCAAACTAAAAAGAGTTAAAAACCATGAGAGCATTATCGATTTACAAGCCAAATACCCAAAGCTTGATATAGTTTCAGCCTATCAATTCCTAACACTCAAAGACAAATTCAAAATCACCAAATCAGAAATCCAAGATTTTGAAACACTAATCGATATTCTTTCAAAAAACGCCCAAAAATCAAAAAAATAACCCTAAAACGATAAAAACCATTAAAAAAATCATTTTAGCCTTTTAAAGGCTAATTCTGTCATTTTAAACCCTATATCCATTCAAGATACCCACTTGCAATCAAAAAAACACAAAAAAACCTACAAAAATCGCAACACAAAACAAAAACCACAGCCCATTTCAAAACTGCAAAGCATTTTTGAAAATTCGCAAGAACTTCTAAAATAAGCCCTAGCTCTCATATTATCGCTATAAATCAAGCACAATCAAAAATACACGCCATGAAGAAAATTTTGTAGTTTTTAGCTCTAAAGTCTATTTTTGCCAAAAATCTTACACAATAACTCGATTATCAATAATGCTTAAAAACCTACAAAATAGATATTTTAAAAGCTTTTTACAAATCGCAAAATGTCGGTAAAACATTAGCATAATTTGCCTACAACAATAAGATTTAAACGCCTATATTTAGGCTATATTATTGCATTATGCCCATTGGCTCAACTTTTTACATTTTTTTCAAAAAAAGCAAAAGAACCTAAAAATAAGGGTTTTAACATAATAAGCCCTAAATATTGATATTTTATTTTTTATTACACTTTTTAGTATATTTTTTCAACAATAAAAATTAAATTAATATTAAAAACCCTATAAAATAGTATTTTAAATAAACTCTTTTTTGTAGTTAAGTTGTAATAAAGTTACACTCAAGTTGTAATAAAAATAACATTAACTACATATTAACTACACTTTTACTTCAAAAAACATGCAAATTTTCACATTTTTGTAGTTAAAGTGTAGTGAAAGTGTAATAAAGTTGAACTCAAATTGTAGTTAAGTTGAAAATAATTGTAATAAAGTTGAATTCAAGTTGTAATTATGTTGTAGTTAAGTTGAAAATAAAATGCAGTTTATCAAGTAGCGTTTTTTTGCACTCAAGTTGTAGTTATGTTGTAGTAAAAGTGTAGTTAAGTTGAAATAAAAATTTACATAAACATAAACTATACTTGAAGTAAAGTTGTATTAATGTGTATCACATATTGAAATAAAATTACATATTGCTTGAAAACAACTTGTAATATATGTATTTTATTTAGTTGATTTGTAATTAACTCGCAACAACTTATATTTTAACTCCAACAGGGAAAGTAATAGGCACTCCTATTGAAGGAGCGGTTGATTCTGACATACTTTTTGGACTATTGAAAGGTTTAGAAGATTATAAGAAAGGACAATTAGGTTTTTAGCGTGGAAAAAAACATAGAAAAATTAATTTTGGAAGCCTATGAAGATAGTAAGACTAAATTTGACCATGTTACTACAGGACATATCAGTCAATATTTGAAAAGAAAATATGATTTAAAAATCAATTGTAGTAAGGCATTAATAGAAGCAGGTTTTGATCTTGAAAAAGATGAAAACGAACCTTCTTTAGTTTATGTAAAAAAAGCTACCACAAGAAACAAGACTTCAAATCGTGATCAAATTCAAAACAAAGTTGAAGAGAAACCTTTGTTGTTTCAATTTGCCTATTTTCCAAATTTTCTAAATACACTCCAAGAGCTTTCTAATATAGCTCAAAAAGAATTTTGGGGAAACGGAAATAATATTTTATTTTCTTATCTATTTAAATATTTTGAGTTCATTTATGAAAATAAAAGCTATCCTGATATTATTACTTATAATAAAGACAAAACAAAGGCATGTTTCAATACAGGTTTGTATAGTACAGGTGTTTTTCCAATATTTGCATACTTTGAAATTCAAGAAAACGGAGGATATGTTTTTAGAAAATTTTGTTCTAATGGAGATAGAGTTTTAGATGATTTAGAAATACCTAAATCTTTAAGCGATTATGATACATTCAAAAATGAAATCATTTTTGACAGTAAATTGGATTTTAGGGTAAATCATTTGCATCTTTTTGAGAGAAAAGAGCGATTACCTGAAATTGTGAAAAAACTAAATGATAGGTTCATAGGACACATTATTAATGGTGAATTGAAAATCATCAAAGATAATTATAATCTTCAAAAGATGATTATTCCTGCAGCTTATAAGCAAAGGGTAGTTTTATACATTCCTTTGAAACTTCAAGAAGAATCAGTTGATACGATAGTTGTAGTTGAAAAAGAAGAGGTAAAAAACGAACAGTATTACGCTGTGAGAACTATACTAAATCCGCATGATAATATTTACAAAACTGCAAGAGTTCTTTCAATAGTTGAATCTGAATGGGTAAAAAACACCATTTGAAAGTGAAAACATTGGTAAAATAGGCTTTTAAGATAAGTCATTTTACCATGTAAACAATTAACAAGAGACTAAAACCCTTTTCTTCGAATTATTTTCTCTTTTGAAATTTTACCATGCAAACAATTAACAAGAGACTAAAACCTTTGCAATTATTAAAACAAGTTTGAAATAATTTTACCATGTAAACAATTAATAATAGGCTAAAACAAAATTTTTGTAAATTAAAACAATTACAAAAAAATAGAAAAGATTGGCAAAAAATTAGAAAAGCAAAAAACAAGATTCGCTATAATAAAAAATCCGCTTTAGAGCTGCAACTCTAGCGGAAAATTACAACAAAGGCTAACTATGAAACGACATAGTAAGCGTTTTGTGAGATTATACCTAAATTTTAGGTTTTTTAAGCTTAAAGTTGAAGTATTTTTCTAACAAAACCGCAGGGGCAGAAAAGCCCCTTGCCTTTGTTAGTACATGAAACTACAAATTCTCATTCATTTTTCCAAGTTAAATAAAAAA
>NZ_MJXL01000053.1:0-59932 GCF_001762785.1 Campylobacter sp. BCW_6463 | reverse complement strand
AAAAGGTAAGCTACTAAGAGCGAATGGTGGATGCCTTGACTGGTAAAGGCGATGAAGGACGTACTAGACTGCGATAAGCTACGGGGAGCTGTCAAGAAGCTTTGATCCGTAGATTTCCGAATGGGGCAACCCAATGTATAGAGATATACATTACCTATATAGGAGCGAACGAGGGGAATTGAAACATCTTAGTACCCTCAGGAAAAGAAATCAATAGAGATTGCGTCAGTAGCGGCGAGCGAAAGCGCAAGAGGGCAAACCCAGTGCTTGCACTGGGGGTTGTAGGACTGCAATGTGCAAGAGCTGAGTTTAGCAGAACATTCTGGAAAGTATAGCCATAGAGGGTGATAGTCCCGTATGCGAAAAACAAAGCTTAGCTAGCAGTATCCTGAGTAGGGCGGGACACGAGGAATCCTGTCTGAATCCGGGTCGACCACGATCCAACCCTAAATACTAATACCAGATCGATAGTGCACAAGTACCGTGAGGGAAAGGTGAAAAGAACTGAGGTGATCAGAGTGAAATAGAACCTGAAACCATTTGCTTACAATCATTCAGAGC
Organism: Campylobacter sp. BCW_6463; assembly: GCF_001762785.1. Classification (NCBI taxonomy): domain Bacteria; kingdom Pseudomonadati; phylum Campylobacterota; class Epsilonproteobacteria; order Campylobacterales; family Campylobacteraceae; genus Campylobacter; species Campylobacter sp. BCW_6463. Next base: position 59,371 of record NZ_MJXL01000053.1, on the reverse strand, counting down.
ACTATGTAGCAATACAGTGTGATGGACTGCCTTTTGCATAATGAGCCTGCGAGTTGTGGTGTCTGGCAAGGTTAAGCAAACGCGAAGCCGTAGCGAAAGCGAGTCTGAATAGGGCGCTTAGTCAGATGCTGCAGACCCGAAACGAAGTGATCTATCCATGAGCAAGTTGAAGCTAGTGTAAGAACTAGTGGAGGACTGAACCCATAGGCGTTGAAAAGCCCCGGGATGACTTGTGGATAGGGGTGAAAGGCCAATCAAACTTCGTGATAGCTGGTTCTCTCCGAAATATATTTAGGTATAGCGTTGTGTCGTAATATAAGGGGGTAGAGCACTGAATGGGCTAGGGCATACACCAATGTACCAAACCCTATCAAACTCCGAATACCTTATATGTAATCACAGCAGTCAGGCGGCGAGTGATAAAATCCGTCGTCAAGAGGGAAACAACCCAGACTACCAGCTAAGGTCCCTAAATCTTACTTAAGTGGAAAACGATGTGAAGTTACTTAAACAACCAGGAGGTTGGCTTAGAAGCAGCCATCCTTTAAAGAAAGCGTAATAGCTCACTGGTCTAGTGATTTTGCGCGGAAAATATAACGGGGCTAAAGTAAGTACCGAAGCTGTAGACTTGCACACAACTTAGATTATTTAAGTTGAGAATATAAAAAACTAAGTTATATGTTTTAGTTATATTTTTACTGATTTTTATAGAGTAAAGATAGAAATAAAGCTTAGTAAAATCAGTAAAAATATTCTTGGTTTAAAGTTTAAGTAGTTTAAGTAGTTTAAGTTGTGTGCAAGTGGTAGGAGAGCGTTCTATTTGCGTCGAAGGTATACCGGTAAGGAGTGCTGGAGCGAATAGAAGTGAGCATGCAGGCATGAGTAGCGATAATTAATGTGAGAATCATTAACGCCGTAAACCCAAGGTTTCCTACGCGATGCTCGTCATCGTAGGGTTAGTCGGGTCCTAAGTCGAGTCCGAAAGGGGTAGACGATGGCAAATTGGTTAATATTCCAATACCAACATTAGTGTGCGATGGAAGGACGCTTAGGGCTAAGGGGGCTAGCGGATGGAAGTGCTAGTCTAAGGTCGTAGGAGCTTATACAGGCAAATCCGTATAAGAACACTCCGAGAACTGAAAGGCTTTTTGAAATCTTCGGATGGATAGAAGAACCCCTGATGCCGTCGAGCCAAGAAAAGTTTCTAAGTTTAGCTAATGTTGCCCGTACCGTAAACCGACACAGGTGGGTGGGATGAGTATTCTAAGGCGCGTGGAAGAACTCTCTTTAAGGAACTCTGCAAAATAGCACCGTATCTTCGGTATAAGGTGTGGTTAGCTTCGTACTAGGATTTACTTCGAAAGCGAAGAAACTTACAACAAAGAGTCCCTCCCGACTGTTTACCAAAAACACAGCACTCTGCTAACTCGTAAGAGGATGTATAGGGTGTGACGCCTGCCCGGTGCTCGAAGGTTAATTGATGGGGTTAGCATTAGCGAAGCTCTTGATCGAAGCCCGAGTAAACGGCGGCCGTAACTATAACGGTCCTAAGGTAGCGAAATTCCTTGTCGGTTAAATACCGACCTGCATGAATGGCGTAACGAGATGGGAGCTGTCTCAAAGAGGGATCCAGTGAAATTGTAGTGGAGGTGAAAATTCCTCCTACCCGCGGCAAGACGGAAAGACCCCGTGGACCTTTACTACAGCTTGACACTGCTACTTGGATAAGAATGTGCAGGATAGGTGGGAGGCTTTGAGTATATGACGCCAGTTGTATATGAGCCGTTGTTGAGATACCACTCTTTCTTATTTGGGTAGCTAACCAGCTTGAGTTATCCTCAAGTGGGACAATGTCTGGTGGGTAGTTTGACTGGGGCGGTCGCCTCCCAAATAATAACGGAGGCTTACAAAGGTTGGCTCAGAACGGTTGGAAATCGTTCGTAGAGTATAAAGGTATAAGCCAGCTTAACTGCAAGACATACAAGTCAAGCAGAGACGAAAGTCGGTCTTAGTGATCCGGTGGTTCTGTGTGGAAGGGCCATCGCTCAAAGGATAAAAGGTACCCCGGGGATAACAGGCTGATCTCCCCCAAGAGCTCACATCGACGGGGAGGTTTGGCACCTCGATGTCGGCTCATCGCATCCTGGGGCTGGAGCAGGTCCCAAGGGTATGGCTGTTCGCCATTTAAAGCGGTACGCGAGCTGGGTTCAGAACGTCGTGAGACAGTTCGGTCCCTATCTGCCGTGGGCGTAAGAAGATTGAAGAGATTTGACCCTAGTACGAGAGGACCGGGTTGAACAAACCACTGGTGTAGCTGTTGTTCTGCCAAGAGCATCGCAGCGTAGCTAAGTTTGGAAAGGATAAACGCTGAAAGCATCTAAGCGTGAAGCCAACTCTAAGATGAATCTTCTCTAAGCTCTCTAGAAGACTACTAGTTTGATAGGCTGGGTGTGTAATGGATGAAAGTCCTTTAGCTGACCAGTACTAATAGAGCGTTTGGCTTATCTTTAATAAAGCATCACTTCCTTGTTAAGGTTTTTATAAAGCTTTGAATGTTTTATATGAAATATTTATATAAACATTATGTTTTTAAGCTAATAAAATCTTTCAAGTAAAGTTTATATTAGAACTTGCTCTTAACATTGTTTTTTAAGTATTCTATATAAAAACTTATCAAAGATAAAAGATAAGTAAAGAAGAAAGAAAAACAAAAGAAGAAAGAGAATAAAGAAAAAAGTAAAGAAATAAAAAGATTAAGCTTTATTTTTTAAATTCAATCTTTCAAAGAATATTTAAATAACAATGTCCGTGATTATACAGATGTGGAAACGCCTTGCTCCATCCCGAACCAAGAAGCTAAGCACATCGTGGGTGATGATACTACGCCTTACTGGCAGGGGGAAAGTAGCTCATTGCGGACTTGTTAAATGTCTTCATTGCTTACTTTATATATAAATCCTATGTTTATTTTTATTGTTGTTTTAGATGGTGCTTAGAATCGTGTTTAAAAAAGAGTTTGTTGCTGGTTAAGGTTTTTAAGAGAATAGGGTGTTTTTAGGAGTTTGGAAGGTTTAGTATATTTGTATGGATTGTAAAATAAATTAAATTTTATTCACACATTCTTTAAAGACTTTTCCACGCTCTGCGTAAGAGTTGAACTGATCTAAACTTGCACAAGCGGGACTTAAAAGAGCCACTTCATTGTCTTTTAAGTGATTTGAAATTTCATTTACAGCTTTAGATAAAACTTCACATTTATAGGCTTTCAAATTCGCTTTTTTTGCATAATCAAGCATTTTTTCGGTACTAATACCTATAGCATAGAGTTCTATATCAAATCCTTTCATAAAATCAAATAAATTGCTAAGATCTACACCCTTATCATCTCCCCCTATGATGAGATGAATTTTTTTATCTTTATAGCGACTAAGTGCAGCCATTACCGCACTTTCATTTGTAGCTTTAGTGTCATTTACCCAAAGCCTATTTTGACTGTCTTTAAGCTCTTCGAGTTTATTTTTTTCCATTACAAAGCTATTTAAAAGCTCATAGCTTAAAGTATCAAGTAGAATTTTTTCTATAGCTAAAGCCATGATAGCATCGAGTAAAAAAGGACTTTTAAAGGAAATTTTTTCCGTATCAATGCCAAATTTAACAGCTAGATCTTTTTCATCTTCATAGCTTATTTTATGAGCTTTTGTTGGAGTATTTGCATAAATTTTAGGCAGTATTGCTACATCACATTCATTCATTCTTTTTAAAACGCTTAGCTTATCTTGAACATAATTATCAAAACTTCCATGCCAAGAAAGATGATCAGGACTTATAGGTAAAAGTGCATAAATTTCAGGTTTAGCTTTATGAGTGTAGTGTAGGGTGAAAGATGAAGTTTCAAGTATCCAAAGTTTTGCATAAGGATCAAGCTCTGCTAAAGGAGTTCCAACATTTCCACCCATAACAGCACCAATGTGTGATAATAAATGTGTAGCCATTTGAGTGGTAGTAGTTTTGCCATTGGTTCCGCTTATCCAAACGGATTTTGGCATGATATCATAAAAAAAGTCATATTCGCTTTGTAAATTTTTTGCTTTTTGAATGAGTTTGTGCTTTGGTGGAAAACCTGGACTAGGAATTTCAATATCGCTTAAATTATCATCAAAATCATTAGGATTTAAAAGTAAATTTCCTAGTGTATCTTTTTTTGTTTCTGTAAAATGATCATCATAGATATCAAAAGGCCCAAATTTATCTACCAAATTTTCAGCAATAGCACGTGTGGTTTTTCCGTATCCAAAAAGTGAAATTTTCATTATCTTAGCTTTATTGATGCAAGTGCAAGTAAATTTGAAAGTAGGGCTATCATCCAAAAACGCACTATAATTTTATTTTCTACCCAGCCAACTTTTTCAAAATGATGATGAATAGGTGCCATTTTAAAGACTCTTTTATTAAAAATTTTAAAACTTCCAACTTGTAAAATTACAGAAACAGTTTCAAGAACAAAAACAAAACCTATGAGTAAAAGTAAAATTTCATTTTTGCTAATGATAGCTAAAAATCCTATGAATCCACCTAAAGCTAAACTTCCGCTATCCCCCATAAAAACCTGCGCAGGATAACAGTTGTACCATAAAAATCCCATTAAAGCACCGATTAATGCAGCGCAAATAATCACCACTTCACCAAGTCCTTGAATTTTTGGCAAAAGTAAATATTCACTATAATTTAAATTTCCGCTCAAATATAAGAATATCCCTAAAGTAGATAAAGAAAAAATACTTGGAACTGTAGCTAAGCCATCAAGTCCATCGGTTAAATTTACAGCATTAGAGCTAGAAATTAAAACCAAAATCCAAAAAGCAATGGCAAAAATTTCCATATCAAAAAGAGGGTGTTTATAAAAAGGTATAAAAAGTTCCGTGCTAAGCTCTGAACTAAAATATAAAGGTAAGATGCAAATAAGTCCAGCGATGATTTGTGCTAAAAGCTTCATTCTTGGACTAAGTCCTGAATGATTATCTTTTTTTAGAACTTTGCCTAAATCATCTATGAGACCTATCAAACAAAAAAGTATCAAACAAAGTAAAGCACTTATAGCAAAAATATTATCAAATTTGATACAAAATAAACTTGCAATTACTGCAGAACTGATGAAAATAAGCCCACCCATGGTTGGAGTATGGCATTTGGTTTTATGAGTTTTTGGGGCGTATTCGTAAATAGGTTGACTAGCATTTTTAGCTTTTGCCCAAGTAATAAATTTAGGCATTAAAAATAAAGACAAACATAAAGCGATAAAAAATGCAAATCCTGCACGCACACTAATATAAGTAAAAAAAGCATAATGACTTAAATCTGAAAGATAATACAAAACCTAGCCTTCTTTTTGGTTTTTAAAAGTTTAATTTTAGTAAAATCTAACCAAAAAAATTCTTATAAAAGAGAGAAAAATGAAGCAAAAATGCGTTTTAATTATTACAGATGGAATAGGGTATAATAAGAATAGTAAGTTTAATGCTTTTGAAGCAGCTAAAAAACCAAGTTATGAAAAGCTTTTTAAGGAAGTCCCAAATTCTTTACTAAAAACGAGTGGTTTAGCTGTAGGTTTGCCAGAAGGGCAGATGGGAAATAGTGAAGTAGGGCATATGTGTATAGGAAGTGGGCGTGTTATTTATCAAAATTTAGTGCGTATTAATAAAACCATTGAAAACAAAGAACTTGAAAAAAATGAGAATTTACAAAAACTTTTAGCAAAATGTAAAAGAGTGCATATTATAGGGCTTTATAGCGATGGCGGGGTGCATTCTATGGATACGCATTTTAAAGCCATGCTTGAAATTTGTGCGAAAAATGGCAATGAAGTTTTTGCTCACGCAATCACTGATGGGCGTGATGTAAGTCCAAAAAGTGGCTTAAATTTCATAAAAGATTTAAAAGAATTTTGTGAAAATTTAGGCGTGCATTTTGCTACGCTTTGTGGGCGTTTTTATGCTATGGATAGAGATAAGCGTTGGGATAGGGTGAAAGAATATTATGAGTGCTTGTTAGGTAAGGCTTATAAAGTGCCAAATTTATTAGAATACCTACAAAAATCTTACGATGAAAATATTACTGATGAGTTTATTAAAGCAGCTCAAAATGAGAATTACAAGGGCATGAGAGAAGAAGATGGTATTATCTTTATCAACTTTAGAAATGATAGAATGAAACAACTTGTTGAAGTGTTAAATTCCAAGCATTTTAAAGAGTTTGAACGCGAAAAAATCTTTGAAAATTTACTTACTATGAGTGTTTATGATGATAAATTTAAACTCCCTATGCTTTTTGAAAAAGAAAAAATTGAAAATACTTTAGCTCAAGTGATTTCTAAAGCAGGGCTTAGTCAGCTTCATACCGCAGAAACCGAAAAATATGCTCATGTAACTTTCTTTTTTAATGGCGGGAAAGAAGAGCTTTTGGAAAATGAAACAAGGGTTTTAATCCCAAGTCCTAAGGTAAAAACTTATGATGAAAAACCCCAAATGAGTGCTTTTGAAGTGTGTGATGTAGTGAAAAAAGGCATAGAAAAGGGTGAGGATTTTATAGTGGTAAATTTTGCAAATGGAGATATGGTTGGACATACAGGTAATTTTAATGCTGCTATAAAGGCTGTTGAAGCGGTGGATATTTGTTTGGGCGAGATTGTAGAATGTGCAAAAAAGCATGATTATGCTTTTATCATTACAAGTGATCATGGAAATTGCGAGGCTATGCAAGATGAAAAAGGAAATTTGCTCACCAATCATACCACTTTTGATGTTTTTGTTTTTGTGCAAGCAAAGGGAGTTTCAAAGATTAAAGATAATATGGGGCTTAGTAATATCGCTGCAAGCGTGCTTAAAATTTTAGACTTAGAAATTCCAAAAGAAATGAATGAGGCTTTATTTTAGTTTGTTTGCCTTTTTTTATAAGAAATTTGTTAAGATTGCAATTTTTAAAATTAAACTTATTAAGGATAGATAATGAAATTTAGTGGAAAAAATGTTTTAATTACTGGAGCAAGTAAGGGAATAGGTGCTTCTATCGCAAAAACTTTGGCGGGTTTTGGACTTAAAGTTTGGATTAATTATCGTTCAAAACCTGAACTTGCAGATGCTTTAAAAGATGAAATTATTGCAAGTGGTGGCGTTGCTGCTGTGATTAAATTTGATGCAAGCAAAGAAGATGAGTTTGAAAATGGTGTAAAAACCATAGTGGAGAGCGATGGAGAGTTAAGTTATCTTGTAAATAACGCAGGCGTTACAAATGATAAACTTGCTTTAAGAATGAAATTAGAGGACTTTAGTGGCGTTGTGGATACGAATTTAAGCTCAGCTTTTTTAGGTTGTAGAGAAGCTTTAAAAACCATGAGTAAAAAACGCTTTGGTGCTGTTGTGAATATCGCTTCTATTGTCGGAGAAATGGGTAATGCTGGACAAGTAAATTATTCTGCTAGTAAAGGTGGAATGATAGCTATGACTAAATCTTTTGCTAAAGAAGGAGCAAGTAGAAATTTGCGTTTTAACTGCGTAACTCCAGGTTTTATAAAAAGCGATATGACTGAAGTTTTAAGCGATGAAATCAAACAAGCTTATCAAGATAATATCCCTTTAAAACGCTTTGCAGAACCTGAAGAAGTGGCTAATTGTGTAGCGTTTTTACTTAGTGATTATGCCTCTTATGTGACAGGTGATGTGCTTAAGATTAATGGTGGTTTATATATGTAAGGAAAAATGATGGATTTAAAAGAAATAGCACAATTTTTAGATGATAATGCACCGGCATTTTTAGCCACTTTAGGAACTTGTGGAAATCCTAGAGTGCGTCCTATACAAAGTCCATTGCTTATGGGAGATAAAATTTATTTTTGCACAGCAAATACAAAAGGACTTTTTAAACATATAAAAAATTATAATGGTATTGAATTTTGTTCTTGTGCAAAAGATGGGACTTTCTTAAGACTTAGAGCTAATGCGGTTTTTGAACCAAATTTAGAAGTTAAAAAAATGATGTTTAAAAAATATCCTTATCTTGTAAATCTTTATGAAACTCCGCAAAATCCAAAATTTGAAGTTTTTTATCTTGATAATCTAAGTGCTAGAATGCAATTTATGAATGGAGAATTTAAGCTTTTTAAGGCTTAATGATTTGATAATTTTATTAACTATATATTAATTAATATAAATATTATCTTAATTAATATTAACTTTTTGTTATTTTTTTAAGGTATAATCATTCCGTTTAATTTGCAAGGAATAGATTATGATATATTGCAAAAATTTTTTAATATTTATTTTATTATATTCATCTATCTTCTTTGATTACTTATCTTATGCTTTTTTATATTTACTAAATTATAAATTTGTTTTTAATCCATTTTATATTGAAAGGAGAGTTTGTTTTTGGATTTTTGGCATGCGGTTATGTAAGATTGACTTACATTAAAAAATTATTATTAATTTTTTTAAATAAGGAGAATGATATGGGTGAATTTTCTAGAAGAGATTTTATAAAAACAGCCTGTATTAGTGTAGGAGCTTTAGCTGCAAGTTCAAGTGGAGTTTATGCTTTAGATGATTCATCTAAGATGGATAAAGATACAAATTTACCTTCTTGCGATGTTTTGGTAATTGGATCAGGTGGAGCAGGTTTGCGTGCTGCAGCCGCAGTGAGAAAAGAAAATCCAAAATTAAGCGTTGTAGTAGCTACAAAGATGATGCCATCGCGTAACGCAACTTGTATGGCAGAGGGTGGAATTAATGGAGTTACTGATTTTTCTAATGGAGATTCTTATAAATTACATGCTTATGATACTATTAAAGGTGGAGCTTACTTGGTAGATCAAGATGCAGCTTTAAAATTTTGTGAATTAGCTGGAAAGGCTATTTTTAATATGGATTTTATAGGAACCTTGTTTTCAAGAAATGAGCAAGGTGGAGTAGCTCAGCGTTTAATGGGAGGAGCTTCTAAAAAACGCTGTAACTATTCTGCAGATAAAACAGGTCATATTTTAATGCATTCTTGTTTAGATGATGCTATTAGTAGCGGTGTGAAATTTTTAATGGATCATGAGCTTTTGGATATAGGTGTTGTGGATGGAAAATGTGAAGGTGTCGTTTTAAGAGATATACAAAGCGGTGGAATTTATCCTGTGTTATGTAAAGCTTTGGTAATTGCTACAGGGGGATACACAAGGATATTTTATAATAGAACTTCAACTCCTTTTATTGCCACAGGAGATGGTGTGGCAGCTGCTCTTAGAGCAGGACTTGGTTTTGAAGATCCTGAGATGATACAATTTCACCCAACAGGAGTTGCAAATGGTGGAACTCTTATTACAGAAGCGGCGCGCGGTGAAGGGGGATATCTTTTAAATAATCGTGGTGAGCGTTTTATGAAAAATTACCATGAAAAAATGGAGCTTGCACCGCGAGATGTGGTTGCGCGTGCTATAGAAACAGAAATTCGTGAAGGTAGAGGTTATGGTGAGGGACTTGGAGCTTATGTTTTGTGCGATGTACGCCACTTAGGAAAAGAAAAAATTTTAAAAGATTTACCAAAAATTCGTCACACTGCAATGCTTTTTGAAAATATTGATTTAGTAGATACTCCTGTACCTATCCGTCCAACGGCGCATTATTCTATGGGTGGAATTGAAGTGGCTAAATTTGAAGATATGAGTACTAAAATTGCTGGAATTTATGTAGGTGGAGAAGCTTCTTGTATTTCTATACATGGAGCTAATAGACTAGGGGGAAATTCTTTAGCCGATGCAGTTGTAACGGGGCATTTAGCAGGTATTGGTGCGACAAATTATGCCAAAGATGCAAGTTTTGGAAAAGGGGCAAAAACTCATGAACTTGCTCAAAAATGGCAGGCTAGATTTAAAGAAATTACAAATAATGGCGGAAATGGTCAAGAAATGTATGAATTGCGAGAAGAGCTAGGAAGTCAAAATTGGGATAATATGGGGATTTTTAGAACTCAAGAAAAACTCGATCTTCTAGCAAAAAATTTAGAAGATATACAAGCAAGATATGAAAAAATTCGTATTCCAAATCCTAATGAAGTGATGAATACTGCTTTTACAGATTATGTAGAGCTTGGTAATTTGATTTTACTTTCTCGCTGTGCTTGTTTAGCAGCTAGAAATAGACTTGAAAGTCGTGGGGCTCATACTAGAGAAGATTATCCAAAGCGAGATGATAAAAATTTCTTAAAACATAGCATTGTAAATTTAGAAAATGATGAATTAAAGCTTAGTTATAAAGATGTCGTGGTAACTGAGTTTTCACTTGATGGAAGGAGAGTACAATGAAAATCATCATAGATCGTTTTAATGGCAAGGAAAAATATGAACAAAGTTATGATATTGATGATAAGGATATACAGGGAAAAACTCTACTCTCTCTTTTGCTTTTTATTAAAAAAACAAAAGATATTACTCTAAATTTTACCGCATCTTGTCAATCTGCGATTTGTGGGGCTTGTGCAGTTCGTGTGAATGGGCATTCTTATCTTGCTTGTGATACTAAAATGCAAGATTTGTTAAAAGAATATGATAATCCTTCAAGTATACGCATTTCTCCGCTTGGAAATTTTAGAGTAATTTCTGATTTAATTGTGGATTGGGAGCCTTCTATAGAAAATTTAAGAAAAATTCGTCCTGCCATGGTGGCAAAAAATGAATTTTCAGCGGAAAAGGGCTGTAAACAAAGTCAAGAAGAATTTGATCGTATTAGCAAGCAATGGGATTGTATTTTATGTGGTAGCTGTGCTTCAGAGTGTAATAAATTAGAAGCAGATAGTAGCGATTATATGCAACCTTTTGTTTTTACTCATGCTTGGCGTGCAGCGGCAGACTCTCGAGGTAAGGATCCTATGTTGCATGTAAAACCTAGTGTAATGAATGGACTTTGGCTTTGTGTTCATTGTCAAGAGTGCGCTGATCGTTGTCCAAAGGGTATAAGTTCAGTAAGTGATATAGCAAATTTAAGAGTGATGGCGATTAAAAAAGGTTTAAATGAAGGCTTAGGGCCTGATCATGCTGAAGCTTTTTATAAAGATTTAGTTGAAGGTTCAGGACGTTTGAATGAAATTTATCTTGCTTTGCGTTCTGAGGGTGTTATAGGTTCTATGGGCAAAACAGATATAGCTTTTAAACTTATGCGCGCAGGAAAAATGAATCCTATGCATGTTTTTGGCGAGGATGAAATAGAAGGGCATAAAGATTTGGTTAAAATGATAAAGGCGGCACAAGAAGCTGCTGTTAAGGAGTAAAATATGCAAAAAGAATACGCTTTTTTTCCAGGTTGTGTTTTATCTCAAGCTGCAAAAGAATCTAAAATTTCACTTGAAGCTATTGCACCTATTTTGGGTTGGAAATTAAATGAAATTAAGGGATGGAGTTGTTGTGGGGCTTCTCAAGCGCAGTGTGTTGATCCTATTGCGACTTTGGTAGCTAATGCAAGAAATATTGCTTTAGCAGAAGAGATGAAAATGCCAATGCTTACAACTTGTAGTACTTGTATGCTAACTTTAACTAAAGCAAAAAATACTCTTGATAAGGGTGCAAAAGAACGCATAAATACTTTTTTAGCACAAGGTGGAATGAAATATCAAGGTTCAACACCTATTACAAGTCTTTTGTGGGAGCTTTATGAGGATTTGGATAATTTAAAAAGCAAGGTGAAAAAGCCGCTTTCAAATTTAAAAGTAGCTTTATTTTATGGTTGTCATAGTTTGAGACCTGAAGATGCTTTCGGTAAAAAAGAAAGTTCAACCAATCCAAAAAGTTTTGAAAGTGTAGTAGAAGTTTTAGGGGCTAAAATAGTTCCTTTTGAAAAACGCCTTGATTGTTGTGGTTTTCATGCTTCTTATCCTGCAGAAAAATCTGTGAAAAAAATGTCTAGTCAAATTGTCAATAATGCAAGTGAAAATCAAGCTGATTGTGTTGTAACACCTTGCCCACTTTGTCAAATGCAGCTTGATATCTATCAAGAAAGATTTCAAGATTATACTAATTCTAAAGCAAGATTGCCTATTATTCATTTATCACAATTAGTAGGACTTGCATTAGGACTTTCTAAAGAAATGGTTGGTTTAGATTATAATATTATTGATGCAAGTAAAATTGCATAAAAACATGGGCAAAAAGCCCATGTTTAAAGATTTAATTCCATTCTTAAAGAATGCTCCCAAAAAGCCACTTCTAAGCGTGTTACAGTATGAAAAATTTCGCTGAGTTTTTGGAATTTTTGTGCACTAACACTTGAAGTATAAGAATTAACAAAATCTTCAAATTCTTTAGCTTCATTTTGAAAATTTTCACTTCCATAGGTCAAAATCCATTCCTTGTAAGGATGATCTTTTAAATTTTCATTTTTTAAACGATTTATAATTTCAGCACCTATTTTTGCATAGCCTATAGCGCAAGCACTAAGAGCAACTAATATATCTAAAAAATCTCCATTTTCACCTACGCTTAACATATAACGCGAATAGGCTATATTGACTAAACTTTCATCTTTTATATCGAGTTCATCTGCATTAATGCCAAGAGATAAAATTGCACGATGAAGCTCCATTTCTCCTTCAACTATATAATTTTGAAATTTTATAGCAAAACGAAGTTCTTTTGCGGTATTTGAGTTAAGTGCTAATCTTGCATAACATTTTGCGTAATTAAGCAAATAAATATAATCTTGCTTGAGATAAAAAAGAAAATTTTCTTGCTTTAGGCTTTTATCTTCCAATTTTTTAACAAAATCATGATGTAGATAAGCATTCCAAATTTTTTGATTTTCTTTGATTAAATTAGAGAAAAGCATCATTTTTCCTTTATGTTTTAATATTTTATTTTCAAGTATAATGAAAAACTATAAATATTTTAAGCTTTTTATAGTAAAATACGCTTTATTTTAATTTTTTGAAGGAGAACAAATGGCAACATTTGATGATGTAAAAGCGGTAGTAGTAGAGCAATTAAGTATTGATGCAGATGCAGTTAAAATGGAATCAAAAATTATTGAAGATTTAGGTGCTGATTCTTTAGATGTTGTAGAGCTTATTATGGCTTTAGAAGAAAAATTTGAAGTAGAAATTCCAGATAGTGATGCTGAAAAATTAATTAAAATTGAAGATGTTGTAAATTATATTGACAATCTAAAAAAATAATTTTTTTCTTGCAAGGAGCTTATTCTTGAAAAGAGTTGTAGTTACAGGTATTGGTATGATCAATGCCCTTGGTTTAGATAAAGAAAGTTCATTTAAAGCAATTTGCAATGGAGAAAGCGGAGTAAATAAAATTACTCTTTTTGATGCCACAGACTTTCCTGTTCAAATTGCAGCTGAAGTTAAAAATTTTGATCCATTAGAGGTTGTTGATGGCAAAGAAGTAAAAAAAATTGACCGTTTCATACAACTTGGAATTAAAGCAGCAAGAGAAGCAATGCAGGATGCTGGATTTAGTGAAGAATTAGACAAAGAAGAATTTGGCATTGTTTCGGCTGCTGGTATCGGAGGTTTGCCTAATATAGAAAAAAATTCCATTATTTGTTCCGAGCGAGGTCCGCGTAAAATTTCCCCTTTTTTCATACCTTCAGCACTTGTAAATATGTTAGGAGGTTTGATTTCTATAGAGCATGGACTTAAAGGGCCAAATATTTCTTGTGTTACAGCTTGTGCAGCAGGAACTCATGCTATAGGAGAAGCTTATAAAAGTATAGCTTTGGGAAATGCTAAAAAGATGTTAGTCATAGGTGCAGAAGCTGCGATTTGTCCTGTGGGTATAGGTGGTTTTGCTTCAATGAAAGCTTTATCAACTAGAAATGAAGATCCACAGCATGCTTCAAGACCATTTGACAAAGAAAGAGATGGTTTTGTCATGGGAGAAGGTGCTGGAGCTTTAGTTTTTGAGGAATATGAAGAGGCTAAAAAACGCGGTGCTACAATTTATGCTGAATTAATTGGATTTGGAGAAAGTGCAGATGCGCATCATATTACTTCACCAACTTTAGATGGGCCTTTAAGAGCTATGAAAAAAGCTTTAAATATGGCAGGGAATCCAAAGGTAGATTATATCAATGCACATGGAACTTCAACCCCTGTAAATGACAAAAATGAAACAGCAGCAATTAAAGAGCTTTTTGGCAATAATATCCCGCTTATAAGTTCCACCAAAGGACAAACAGGTCATTGCTTGGGTGCTGCAGGTGCAATTGAAGCAGTTGTTAGTGTTATGGCTTTAAGAGATGGGGTAGTTCCACCTACAATCAATCAGCTTGTAAAAGATGATGAATGTGATCTTGATTATGTTCCAAATATATCAAGAAAAGTAGATTTAAAAGTGGTGATGAGTAATTCTTTTGGTTTTGGTGGCACAAATGGCTGTGTTGTATTTAAAAAAGTAGATTAATATGGCTTCTTATTTAGATTTTGAAAAAAATATTCAGCAAATTGATGAGGACATTATCAATGCTCAGATTAAAGGAGATACTGAAGCTGTATCGATTTTAAAGAAAAATCTTGAAAAAGAAATTTCTAAAACTTATAAGAATTTAAGCGATTTTCAACGTTTGCAATTAGCGCGTCATCCAGATCGCCCTTATGCTCTTGACTATATTGAACTTATTTTAAATGACGCTCACGAAATACATGGTGATCGTGCCTTTAGAGATGATCCTGCTATTGTTTGTTTTATGGGTTATTTAGGAGAGAAAAAAATAATTGTAATTGGTGAGCAAAAAGGACGTGGAACAAAAGATAAAATCGCTAGAAATTTTGGGATGCCACATCCTGAAGGATATCGTAAAGCCTTAAGAGTAGCAAGACTTGCAGAGAAATTTCAAATTCCTATTTTATTTTTAATAGATACTCCAGGTGCTTATCCTGGAATAGGTGCTGAAGAAAGAGGGCAAAGTGAAGCTATCGCTAGAAATTTATATGAATTAAGTGATTTGAAAATACCGACCATTGCTATAGTTATCGGAGAAGGTGGTAGTGGCGGGGCGTTAGCTATAGGGGTTGCAGATAGACTTGCAATGATGAAAAATTCTGTTTTTTCAGTAATTTCTCCTGAAGGTTGTGCTGCAATACTTTGGAATGATCCTGCAAAAAGTGAAGCTGCAACCAAGGCTATGAAGGTAACGGCTGATGATTTAAAATCTCAAGGTTTAATTGATGATGTTATAGATGAGCCTACAAATGGTGCACATCGTAATAAAGAAGCTGCAGCAGTAGCTATTGCTGATTATGTAAAAAAATCTCTAAATGAACTTGAAAATATTGACGTACGAGAACTTTCTGCAAATCGTATGCAGAAAATTTTAAAGCTTGGAGCCTATCAAGAGGCTTAGGCTTTTACTTCGCTTTTTTAAATAATTTTATTATTTATAATTGTTATCAAAATTAAGTTAATTAAAAGTATTCTTTTTTTATACTTCAAAAATGATTTTAAATATCAAAATAATTATTTTTTAAAGGAATTAATTTGACTCAAATTAAAAATATGAAATTTAAAAAAAGTTTACTGTGTTTTTTAATTTTATCTGGAGCTTTGTTAAAAGCAGAAGAAAAATATCAACTTAATGATGTTGTGGTTAGTGCTAGTGGTTTTGAACAAGATTTGGTTGATGCGCCTGCTAGTATTTCTATCATTACAAAAGAAGAGCTTGAAAAAAAGCCAATTAAGGATATAGGGGAGGCTATAGGAGATATTCCAGGTGTAGATGTGACTATGAATAAAACAGGCACTTATGATTTTAGCATACGAGGTTTTGGTAGTTCTTATACTCTAGTTTTAATTGATGGAAAACGTCAAAGTGTTGCAAATGGGTTTTATGATAATGGTTTTAGTGGCAGTGAGTCAGGATATCTACCACCTTTGTCTATGATAGAGCGTATTGAGGTTATACGTGGTCCAGCTTCTACACTTTATGGCAGTGATGCTGTAGGTGGTGTGATAAATATTATCACTAAGAAAAATCCTGATAAGACTGAGGCAAATATAGAATTTAACACTCTTTTACAACAGCACTCTAATCACTATGGCAATGCTGGGGGATTTAATGCTTATGTGGCAACTCCTTTGATTGAAGATACATTATCAATTTCTGCAAGGTTGAAGTATTATGATAAGGCAACTTCTGATTTAAAATGGCCTACACCGGTTTGGAATAGTAGTCAACAAAGACCTGATAATTATCAAATTGCTAGTCATAGTCCAGGTGCTTTTACTAGTTTAGGTTTTGGTTCTAGGCTTAATTGGACAGTAAATGATAAAAATAATATATATTTTGATATAGAACGATATATTAATGAAATTTCAGTGAATTCTACAAGTAGTAGGGCTATTAAAAGCGAAAGACAACTTTTTAAGGATAATATTGTTTTAAATCATGATGGTAACTATGATTTTGGTTCAACTAACTCATATTTACAATATGGTAGTACTAAGGATAAAGAATTACATAGTCAAATTTGGGTAGGAGAAGGTAAGGTTGTTTTACCTTGGAATTTAGGTCAGTACGGTAATTTAGTAAATACCTTTGGTGTAAGGATTGATTATGAGATGTTAAAAAATGATCAAGCAAGCGCAGGTAGTCAAATAAGAGGTAAAAATCTTGATCAAACCACGGTTGCGCTTTATGGGGAAAATGAGTATTTTATAACAGATGATTTGATTTTTACTACAGGTTTACGTTATATTTATAGCGATTTGTTTGATTCTGAATTTACGCCTAGGGTTTATTTGGTTTATCGCTTAAATGATAATATAGCCTTTAAAGGAGGTGTTTCAAAAGGCTATAAAACTCCTGCTGCTAAGGAGTTGACAAATGGATATTATAATTATAGCAATGACAATGCTTATTTTGGAAACCCTGACTTAAAACCAGAAGAAAGTATAAATTATGAATTGGGTGTTGATTTTAGGATATTTGATTTTGCACATTATTCTATCACAGGATTTATTACTGATTTTACAAATCAAATCAGTAGTGAAGATTTAACAGGTCTATTAAATGGTATTAATTGCGATGATAATACTTGTACGCGTCCTATTAATCTTGGAAAAACACAGACTAAAGGTGTAGAATTTGCATTTAATACCAAAACTTACAATGGCTTTAGCCTAAATTCAAGTTATACTTTTATGGATAATCACTACAAAGATGGTCAAAAAAATTGGTTTGGTGGTGATAGAATAGAAAATTTACCAAGGCATATAGCAATGTTAAAATTAAACTATGAGCGAGGTAAATTTAGTTCCTATATAAAAACACGAGCAAGACTTGATACTATAGCTAAAGCAAAAGGTGGCGGTAATGGTAGTCTGCCATGGCAAAAATATAAGCCTTTTTATATAGTAGATTTAGTGATAAATTATAAAATTAATAAGCAATCTAGCTTAAGTTTTGCAGTACAAAATCTTTTTGATAAAAATTTCTTTGATCCGCAAGTTACTAAATGGGATGGGGCTAATCCTGCTGGATATGCAAATCGTTATCAAGACTATACAGAAGGAAGGAGTTTTTGGTTGAGTTATAAATATGATTTTTAATTTTTTAAGGCTTTAATCATCTTTATATTTTCAAAAAAGCAAAAATAAAGTACAATGTGAAAAATAAATAAAAGGTTTTATTATGGCGTTTAAAAATTTAAAAGAACTTTCTTTTGAAAAATCAAATTATATTAAGCCTAAGAGATTTGCTTATGAAAGTAATGGTAAGTTTTGTACTTGGGATTTTATAGAATCTAAAGATAGTGTTTCAGTGCTTTTGTATCATAAAGAATTAGAAAGTTTTATTTTTGTACGCCAATTTCGCATACCACTTTGGTATCATCAAATGCATGATAAAGATTATGTAAAAGATGATAATATGGGCTATACTATAGAGCTTTGTTCAGGACTTGTAGATAAAAAATTATCTTTAGAGGAAATAGCAAAAGAAGAATGTATAGAAGAACTAGGGTATGCTCCTAGAAATTTAGAAAAAATAGGAGATTTTTATATAGGGTTTGGTTCAGGTGTAAGCAAGCAAAGCTTTTATTTCGCAGAAGTTGATGAAAAAGATAAAATTTCTTCTGGAGGTGGAGTTGGTGATGAAGAGATTGAAGCTGTTTATGTTAAGGTGCAGGATTTTGAAAAAAAATGTAAAAATATGATAAGAACGCCTTTGCTTGATTTTGCTTATATGTGGTTTTTAAAGGAAAAGTGGGGAAAATTAAAGATTATTTAGGTTAAACCTTAAAAAGGTTCAACCTAGGATTTTAATGATCTGACTCATCAAGCATTTCTTTAAATACATTGAAAAGATCAAGCGATGCATTTTCAGCAACTTCACATTTATTAATTATGCTGTGTTGAGTAATATCTTTGCTAATATCTTCTGTATTTGCTATTGTTATAGCATTATTCATATTTTCATGAACTTTTTCATGTGGCTCGTTAATTTTTAAGAAGCTTTTATTTTGTCCAAATCTTTCTTTTCCTGTGCTAGCAAGCCATTTTCCTAAGCGACAAGATGTATGATCGGCTAATTGCTTTCCTGATTTGGAAAAAATTTCTTTATAAGCATTTAGTTTAAAAGCTATATGATCTAATTTTGCTAAAGATACGAAAGCTTCTGAAGCGATACCAACTGCATTTGAATTGGTAGAATGCGCTTCATTTACTAAGTGAGTAAATTTTTCGGAAAAACTCATAATATGAGCATTAGAATCTATAGAAATTTTTTCAACTTGCTCACTTTGAGTATACATTTCATTTGCATTTTGCTTTAGAAGGTTGATATTCATTTCAACTTCTGTGGTTGCTTTTTGTGTTTTTTCAGCTAGTTTTCTTACTTCATCGGCAACAACAGCAAAACCACGCCCATGTTCACCTGCGCGTGCAGCTTCTATAGCAGCGTTAAGAGCTAAAAGATTGGTTTGATCGGAAACATCTTTAATTAGATTAATTACATTAGTAATTTCATCCACACTTCTATGTAATGTTCCTGCAACATCTCTTGTTTTATTGGCTGATTCTGTAATATCCCCTAAGGAAGCATTGATAGAATTAGCAATATGGTTAAGTTCATCCATTTCAGCAAGAGAAGTTTTAGAATAGCTAGAGATAACTTCTGCCTTATTTACATTTTCTAACATATCGCCTTGAACAATAGTAATATTTTTTAAAACCCCAGTTAATAAAACATTTAAAAGATCTGTTTTAAGTTTAGACTCTAAAGCCGCTTGTTCTAATGATGTAATTTTATTTTTTAATTCTAAATTTTCCGATTGAAATTTTTCAATTTTATGTGCAAGATTTTTATTTTCTTCTTCAAGTTTTTGAAGATCAGAATGGTTTATTTTACTTCCAAACATTGTTTTGCCTTATTTTTTATAATTTGCTAGATATTGGCTAAGTTCATCTTTTACATGAAGCTTTTCTTTTTTTAAGGTTGAAATTTCCATGCTGCTAAGAGAAGTTCTACCTTCTTCTGCATCTTTAATCATGTCATCAAGTTCATTATGACGATCAAATAGTTTATCAAAATGAGCATCTTTACCTTTTAGCTCTGACATTAATTCTCTATATTCATGTAGCATAAACTCTCCTTGTATTAGTGAAATTTAAAATTCATTTAATAAGGTATTTTACACTATTAAAAGATATTTTTGGCTTAAAAAATAATAAACTTAATAATAATTTTTAAATGTGTGTTATATAAGTGATTTATTAAATTTTATTTTTAAATTTGAAATATTAAAATTGAGGAATAAATCCTCAAAATTATTTAGAATTTTGTTTTTTTAGAGTTCTCAGAGTAGAAGCTGCAATTCTCATTTTTCTCGTGGTGCCATCTTCTAAAGTTACACGAACTGTTCTGAGATTAGGTAAAAAGCGTCTTTTTGTTTTATTGTTAGCATGGCTGACATTATTACCCACCATTGGACCCTTGCCTGTGATTTGACATACTCTTGCCATTTTCTTGTCCTTATGAAAATTTTTAAATGGAGATTTTATCAAAATTAAGCTTAAAATATTCCATAATTTATAGTTTTTTTAATATATAAGTCGATAAAATATTATTTATCACATTTATATATAGTTTAAGGTTTTGATCATGTATGTAGCTCCAAGTTTATTGTCTGCAAATTTTTTGAAATTAGAAGAAGAAGTTAAAGCTATTGAAGCTGCAGGTGCGGATCTTTTGCATATTGATGTAATGGATGGACACTTTGTTCCAAATTTGACTTTCGGACCTTGCGTGATTGAAAAAATTTCAACTATTAGTAAGTTGCCATTAGATGTGCATTTGATGGTTAAAGATGTAAGTAAATTTATAGATCTTTTTATCCCTTTGAAACCAAAATTTATTTCTTTTCATATGGAAAGCGAAGTTCATCCTATAAGACTTTGTGAATATATAAGAAGTCAAGGAATCCATCCTGCTATTGTTTTAAATCCACACACTTCTATTGATTCTATTAAACACATGCTAGAATTTGTAGATATGGTACTTTTAATGAGTGTTAATCCTGGGTTTGGTGGGCAAAAATTTTTACCTTTAGTACATGAAAAAATCAAAGAATTGCGCCAAATGATTGATAAAAAAAATGCTAAAGTTTTTATAGAGGTTGATGGTGGTGTTAATGGTTTAAATGCTAGCGATTTAGAAGAGTCCGGAGCTGATATTTTGGTGGCTGGAAGTTATATTTTTTCTTCTAATGATTATAAAACTGCAATTTCATCTTTAAAGCTTGAATTTTGAGTTTACAGCAAATTGATCAGATTATTTCTATATTAAATAAGCAAAGCAAGCCTTATGATTGGGTGATGCAAGAGTTTGCCAAAGTTGAAGAATTAAAAAATTTTAATTTAGATTTAGAAACTTTTGAGCTTTTGGGTTTGGGCTTAACTTTGAATAAAGATAATATTTTTACCCTTAAAACACGCACAACAAAAATTAAAGATGAAATTTTTTGTATAGTAGATATAGAAAGTACTGGTGGGGTAAGTAAGGGAGAAATTTTAGAAATTGGAGCGGTTAAAATTCAAAACTCTAAAGAAATTGGACGCTTTCAAAGTTTTATTAAAGTAAAAGAAATTCCAGAAAATATAACCGAACTTACGGGTATTATTTATGAGATGGTGGAAAATGCTCCAAGTTTAGCAAAGGTTTTAAGTGATTTTAGGCTTTTTTTAAAAGACAGTATTTTTGTAGCGCATAATGTGCGTTTTGATTATAGTTTTATTTCTAAGGCTTTAAATGAGTGTGGTTTTGGCATTTTGCTTAATCGTCGTATTTGCACTATAGAATTTGCACAATGTTGTATAGAAAGTCCAAAATATAAACTAGAGGTTTTGAAAGAATTTCTTGGCGTGGAAAATACGCATCATAGGGCCTTAGATGATGCTTTGGCAGCTACTGAAATTTTTAAATATTGCCTTGGAAAACTTCCTTATCATATAAAAACTACAGAAGAACTTATAAATTTTACAAAAACTGCACGCATAAAGCAAAAATAAATATTTAAAGTGTATAATTAAAACATAAATGACGGGAGCTTGTGTAACAGGCTGAGAGTAAGCTAAAAGCTTAGACCGAACCGGATCTGGATAATGCCAGCGTCGGGAAGATTTATAAATTTCAATACTTTAAAAATTTATACTCACCCTTCATTTATCCAAATTTTTTAAAGGATAAATTTATGAAAACTCAAATGAATTATGCCAAAGAAGGTGTTTTTACTAAAGAAATGCAGATTGTTGCACAAAAAGAAAATTTAAGTAAAGATTTTTTGCTTGAAAATATTGCTTGCGGTAAAATTATTATCCCTGCAAATATTAATCATAATAGTCTTGATCCAAATGGTATAGGTTTTGGATTGCGTACTAAGGTTAATGTAAATTTAGGAGTTTCAAATGATTGTGTTGATTATAGCGAGGAAATGAAAAAAGTAGAGCTTGCTCATAAATTTGACATAGAAGCGATTATGGACTTAAGCAATTATGGCAAAACAAGTCGTTTTAGAGATGAGCTTGTTAATGTTTCAAAAGCTATGATAGGAACAGTTCCTGTATATGATGCAGTAGGATTTTTAGAAAAAGATTTAAAACAAATTAATGCCAAAGACTTTTTAGATGTTGTATATCATCATGCTAAAAGTGGGGTTGATTTTATGACAATTCATGCAGGTATTAATTCTCGCGCAGCGCATATTTTTAAACAAAGTAAAAGACTTACAAATATAGTTTCAAGAGGAGGCTCTGTGCTTTATGCTTGGATGATGATGAAAGATGCTGAAAATCCTTTTTTTGAGTATTATGATGATTTGCTTGACATTTGTTTAAAATACGATGTAACTTTATCTTTGGGCGATGCTTTGCGTCCTGGCTCTACTCACGATGCAAGTGATGGGGCGCAAATTTCAGAACTTATAGAATTATCATTCCTTACTCAAAGGGCTTGGGATGTTGGGGTTCAAGTAATGATAGAAGGTCCAGGGCATATGGCTATTAATGAAATAGAGGCAAATATGCAATTAGAAAAGCGTTTATGCAAAGGAGCGCCTTTTTATGTCTTAGGACCTTTGGTAACAGATATTGGCGCAGGGTATGATCATATTAGTGGTGCTATTGGAGGAGCTGTGGCTGCAGCTAGCGGTGCTGATATGCTGTGTTATGTAACACCTGCTGAACACTTAAGACTTCCAAATTTAGAAGATGTTAGAGAGGGTATAGTTGCGACTAAAATTGCAGCTCATGCGGGAGATATAGCTAAACTTCCAAAAGAAAGAGCAAGAGATGATGAGATGAGTAAGGCTAGGCAAGAGATAGATTGGGAGAAAATGTTTAAACTTGCTATTGATGGAGAAAAGGCCAAAAAAATGTTTAATGAGCGTCGTCCTGATGATTTAAACTCATGTTCCATGTGTGGAAAAATGTGTGCAATGAATACTATGAATCAAATTTTAAAAGGCGAAGATGTGAGTTTAGCTTGAATAAACTTTGAGAGTAAGATCTATAGAGATACCTTGCTCTCCTGCTTTAAGATTAAGTGGATAATCAAGCTTGATTAAGTTATTATAGTTTTTTAGAGCATCAATAAAATCATAAAGCCTTCTAGGATTGTTCATTGTCGCTTTAATGGCTAAGCGGTTTTTTAGATATTTTTCTTGTTTTTCGGGCTTAGTTTCTTGAATTTTTACATTTTGAAAATATTTTTGTAAAAAAGTATCAAAATTTCCTATATTAAAATTTTGCTCAAATTGCTCTAAACTTTTGTTGTTTTCGCTTCTTAGAGTTGATATTTTATCTTCACTAAAGTCAAATTTTGATTTAGCGGCTTTTAAGATAGCAAGTTGTGAGTTTTCTCTAAGATTTGCTTGTTTGTAATTTTTTAATGTCGGTAAAAGTAAAAATAAGATCAAGGCTGTGCAAACGCTTATAAAACTTAACGCGCAAATGATAAGCTTTAATAAATCAATTTCTTCTAGGCTTTTATCTTTCATCTGCAACTCCTGGAATTTGTTTACTAATACTAACAAAACGATACCACCCATTATCTAAGCGATAATAGGTTGTATAGCTTTGATCAAAGATGCTTTTTAAAGGGGTTTCTAAAAGTAGAGTAAACATTTCTCTTGTAGGAGTGACTCCGATAAGTTTTAAGGAATATTCGTCTTGTTCAACACTTTCAAGAGTAATATTATCAGTTTTTACAATAATATCAAATAGATTTCTTAAGCTTTCTTTAATAATTTGATTTTGAGTGTTAAAATTTTTCGCTATTTGGCTTTGATCAAATAAAATTTCATAAAGCATTTCATTTTGCTTAGTTTGATTTTGAAGCACTATAACTTGTTGTTTTTCATCATCGATAGAGCTATTGATTAATGCAATTTTTATTGTATATGTAAAATATACTAGCAAGATAAATAATATACTAAAACCAAAAAGTCCTAGCCAAATTTTATCAAAGAGTGTGAAAATAGGTTTTTTTCTTGGCTGTATGAAGCTATAACTCATTTAAGCTCCTTTCGCATCAATTCTATCATAAGATCTAAGGTGTTGATTTGTTTTGTTTTTATCTCTAAAAAAGTTTCACTTTCTAAAAAATCAATAGCACTTATGTTAATATCTGATTCGCTATATAATAAAATACCATTGATAAATACCCCAGCATATTTATCATCATTATAAAATTTTTCAATGCTCGTAATAATATAACGGCAAAGTTCCATATCATTGCTAAATTGATTTAATTCATCAAGATTAAAATTATCATTATTATCTAAAGTTTCAAGATTATTTTCTTGATCAAGTAGGTCAAATTTATTATTTAAGGCTTCATTGAAGTTATCTAAGGTAACTTCAGTATCATCGTTGTTGTTTTCAATTTCTTGATTATCTTCTGATGGAAGTTCAAGCTCTAAACCTAATTCTTGCTCAAATATTTTAAAATCACCGTATAAGATAGTATTGCCTTTAGCAACAATAATTGCCAAAAGATGTCCTTGCTTAAATCCATAAAGTAAGATTTGATCATCAGGCTGTTTTTCTTTTTGTATATTGTAGTAAAGAAGAGCAAAAGGGGAATATAAAAAATCTAAACCTCTATATTCTTCAAAAAGCTCGCTATAATATTCCACATGTTCGGTAGCTGTATAAACAAGGGCATTATTAAACAAAATATGCTGTAAGCTGATTTTTCCTATATTAAAGTGCTCACAATCTTGAATATTTGTACTAGGTATTAATCCTTGTTCTTTGGCGTCTAAAAATAAAGCAGTGTGGTAAAATAAGAAATGTTTGCTTAAATTTTTTATGTATTCTAATAAATTTTCACTTTTATCAAAAGTTTTTTCATTGCTACTGATTAGTTTACTTCCTCTATAAATAGAAGCTTTCACAATATTTTTTTTATCTTCTAAAATAATACTAATAAAAAGTTGTGGAAATATTTTTTTAAGTAAAAACAACATTTCATTCCTTAAATTGATCAGCTAAGCTAATTTTATCAAATTGTTCCATTAGAAATTCTTTAGCTTTTTCTTTATCTAAAGATAAAATATCCAAAGGTTCACTTAGACTATAAGTAATCTTACTAAAAGGTTTTGGCAAGATCATCTTATCCCAACTTTTAAATTCCCAAAAACGATTTGCTTCATAGTTTAAAATTCTTATCTTTAGTCCTTTTTTTTGAGCTAAAATGATGGAACCATCTGAAATACTATGATAAGGCCCTCGTGGACCATCGGGCGTGATAACTATATCGTCATTTTGTTCTAAAACTTTAAATGCAGCTCTAAGTGCACCGCTAGCACCCCTTGAAGTGCTTCCTCTTACGGTATCAAGACCGAAAAGCTTGATGATTTTTGCAATTTGTTCTCCATCTTTATGGTGAGAGATCATGACATAGGCTTTTTTATTTTTTTGTCTATAATGTCTAAACGCAAAAGGCATGAGTGCTAATTTTCCATGCCAAAAAAGTATCACACCAGCTTTACGGTCAACTTTTTCACCTTTATAGTGCTTTTTACAGCTTAAAAAAATAAGCCATTGCAAGATGAAAATTATATATGTTAAGCAATGGATTTTAAACGATTTCCCCATATAAAACCATACGCTTTGCATTAGTGATTTTTACTTCTTTAAATTGCCCTAAAAGTTCTTCGCTACCTTCAACTTGAACTAAAAAATTATTATCTGTTCTTCCAGCAATGCTATTGCCTGCTCTTAATTCTTCAAATAAAACTTTAAAAGTTTTATTTTCTTGTTTTTTTACAATTTCATCTAAAATTTCACTATGACGATTTTGTAAGGTGCTAAGTCTTCTTGAAGCTGTTTCTTCATCGATTTGATTAGGCATGGTTGCGGCTTTTGTTAAAGGGCGTTTGGAGTATTTAAAAGAAAAAATTTGTTCAAAACGCACTTTTTCCAAAACATCCATAGTTTCTTCAAAATCTTTTTCACTTTCCCCTGGAAAAGCTACAATAATGTCTGTAGAAATGCTAACATTTGGACAAAGTTCTCTAAGTTTTAAAGCTCTATTTAAATACCATTCTTTAGTATAGCCACGCTTCATAGCTTTTAAAATTTCACTTGAGCCGCTTTGTAAAGGCATGTGCATGGATTTGCAAACTTTTGGATTATTGGCAAAAACTTCTAAAAATTTATCATCCATATGCAAAGGATGTGGACTTGTAAAGCGAATGCGTTCCAAACCTTCTATAGTGCTAAGTTCTTCTAAAAGATCTGAAAAGTCCATTTTTTTATGTTCGTTTCTAAATCTTTTGCCGTAGTTATTGACATTTTGTCCTAGCAAGAAAATCTCTTTAGTGCCTTTTTCAACGGCTTTTTGAGCTTCTTTGTAGATGATGTTAAAAGGTATGGAAATTTCATCTCCTCTAGTATGTGGCACTATACAATAAGTGCAGTGTTTATCACAACCTATGGAGATATTAATATAGGATTTATAAATACTATTTCTAAAATCTGCAAAAGCAAATTCACTTTCATCATAGTCTATGTCCACCCCCATAAATTTTGGAGTTTTTATAGCTTGAGTGATTTTGGAAATATTTCTTGCCCCTAGAACAAAATCCACATAAGGAGCACGTTTGAAAATTTCATTTCCCAAATGTGATGCAGTGCATCCACAAACTCCTATTTTAGCACCTTCTTTTTTAACTTTTTCAAAGCCACCCACTTCTGAGAAAAGTTTATGCACAGGTTTTTCACGCACTGAACAAGTATTAATAAGAATAAGATCTGCTTCTTTGATATCTTCTGTTAGTGCGTAATTTTCTTTTTGTGTTAATTCTGCGATCATATGCTCAGAATCTCTGACATTCATCGCACAACCTAAAGTTTGGATAAAAAGTTTTTTAGCACTCAAAGAATATGTACCTCATACATAAAATCATTATCATCAAGTCCGTATTTTACGGTTCTATGATAAATGCTTACTCCTTTTTTTTCAAAATGATTTACAAGGGCAATGAGTTGTTTGTGTGTATTATCTTTATCAAAATAAAAAAACTTTTGTCCTTCTTTTTCTATAGCCTCTTCGATTTTTTCTAGGCTAATATTTTTAGGTTTTTCATTAATCAAAGTTCTTGCCAATTTTAATTCCATAGCTAAATCCTTAAGAATTTTCATTTTAATCTGTAATTTTAGCAAATTTTACTTTTAATTAAACTTATTAAGGATATAATTTTTACCTACATTATTTAAATTTCCCACAAAAAAGGTTTTATAAAATATGGAAAAGATAGCAGATATTATCGAATCTATTGCTAATGAAAAAAATTTAAACTTAGAGAATGTAAGAGAAAAGGTAGCTACCGCTTTAATCAATACTGCAAAAAGAATTTATGGACAAGAATATGAGTTTTTTGTGGATCCTAAAAATTTAAATCTTTATCAAAAAATTACCATAGTAGCAGATAATGACGAGAGATTACAAAATAAAAGTGAGAGTTTTATCGCGTTAAGTAAGGCAAAATCAGAAGCTCCAGATGTTGAAATAGGAGATGAATTAACCTATGAATGTTCTTTGGAAAATTTAGGAAGAACTGCGGTAAATACCTTGCATAAAGAACTTGAATATCATATACAAAAATTATTAGAACAAACTATTTTTGAAAAATATAAAAACAAAGTAGGGCAAATGGTTTTTGGTACAGTTGTTAGAGTGGATAATGAAGAAAATACTTTTATTGAAATAGATGAATTAAGAGCTTTTTTACCAAGAAAAAATCGCATTAAAGGGGAAAAGTTTAAAATAGGTGATGTGGTAAAAGCTGTGATACGCCGTGTTTATACAGATAAGGGTATTAAAATCGAGCTTAGTCGTACAAGTCCTAAATTTTTAGAATGTTTACTTGAAGCTGAGGTTCCAGAAATCAAAGATGGTTATGTCAATATTATAGGATGTGCTAGAATTCCAGGTGAAAGAGCAAAAATCATTCTTCAGGCCAATGGAGCAAATATCGATCCTGTAGGTGCTACAGTAGGTGTTAAAGGTGTAAGAATTAATGCAGTAAGCAAAGAGCTTCATAATGAAAATATTGATTGTATAGAATTTACAAATGAGAGTGAAATTTTAATTTCTCGTGCCTTGGCTCCTGCTATTGTAAATTCTGTGAAAATTGAAGATAAAAAAGCTATTGTAAGTTTAAATAGCGAACAAAAAAGTAAAGCTATAGGAAAAAATGGTATTAATATTCGCCTTGCTTCTATGTTAAGTGGTTATGAAATAGAGCTCAATGAATTAAGCTCATCGCAGCTAAATAATGCCATCAGCAATGAAGAAGCAATGAAAAATCTTCAAGATTTATTTAAAATTTAAAATATTTGTGAATTTTCACAAATATTTTTTATAAAACCACTTCCAATAAAATGCCGCAAAGATAAAAATCATACCCAATAAGCCTGTAATTAGTTCTAAACTCAAGCCTATTTCAAATAAAAAGCCCATAAGCATTGAAATAATAGCGCTAAAACTAAGATAAATCATATCTGTATAAGCGATCACTCTACCATGATATTCTTTGTCAGCATTTTTTTGTATCATAGTGTAGGTGTAAGCCCAAAGTGCTGAGGTAAAAAAACCTGCGCCAATTAAACCTAAAAAAGAAATATAAAAATTAAATTGAGTTAAAGCCCAAAGTATAATACCTAAGCCTTGACCAAGATACATGTAAAATAAATTTTTATCATTAATAAATTTGCTTAAAACCATAGGTCCTATAGCTAAAGAACAAGCACGTACTGCATTTAAAAACCCTATTACTAAAGCAGCAGATAAAACTTCTTTATATTGATGTTGCGCTAAAAGCGTAACCAAGGTTTCATAAGCAGTTAAACCTATAAAAGCGTGAAGCAAGATAAGATGAAAAATTATTTTATTATTTAAAACATAGAAAAATCCTTCTTTTATCATGGTAAAAAAGCGACTTTGTGTTTTTTGATGAAAATCAGGAATGCTTAATCTTACTAAAAAAGAAATGCCTATGAGTATAAGTACACAGTCAAATAAAAAAGCGGTTTTAACTCCTAGAAAATAAATAAAAATTCCCGCACTTGCCATACCTGCTGTATAAGAAATCGCCCAAATGACACTGTGCATTTCATTAGCGAGTTTAAGTTCTTGAGGGGTTAAAATTTTCGCCAATAAACTCATTTCAGCTTGAAAATAAATCGAAGCAACGCAAAGTCTTATGAAGATTAAAATAAACAAAAGCCAAAGTATGCTAAGACTTGTGACAAAAATAAGACAAAAAATAGAAATTAATTCTATGCTAATCATACTGAGTAAAAGTTTTTTAGGTTTATTTTTCTCTACTATGACGCCATTAATAGGAGCAAGTAAAACTCCAGGTAAAAAAGCAAGCATAGCACTTGTAGCTGTTGCCCAAGTAGGAGCATTAAGCTCAACCAAAAGGGTAAAAACCCCCGTTTGAGAAAACCATGCTCCAAAATATACTATAAACTGAACCGAAGCTAATATTCTGATATTTTTATTATTTTTTAATAGTTCAATGTAATTCATAAGCGAAACTATAGCATAATTTATATTTTAAATGCTATAATTATTTTAATTATGTAAAAAACAAGGAAAAATTTTGAAAAGACTGGATAAAAAAGAAGCTTTAGATTTATTACATCATGCGAGTTTAACTGAACTTGGAGAAATGGCTTATAAAAGAAAATTAGAACTTCATCCTGAAAAAATTACCACTTTTGTTGTGGATAGAAATATTAATTATACCAATGTTTGTTGTATTGATTGTTCTTTTTGTGCTTTTTATCGCCATCATAAAGAAGATGATGCTTATATTTTAAGCTTTGAAGAGATAGGCAAGAAGATAGAGGAGCTTGAAGCTATTGGGGGTACACAAATTCTTTTTCAAGGTGGGGTGCACCCAAAATTAAAAATAGAATGGTATGAAGAATTAGTTTCTTGGATAAAAGAACATTATCCAAATATCACTGTGCATGGTTTTTCAGCGGTTGAAATCGCTTATATTGCAAAAGCATCTAAAATTTCCATCACCGAAGTTTTAAAAAGATTACAAACTAAGGGTTTATTTTCTATACCGGGAGCAGGTGCTGAGGTGCTAAGCGATAGGGTGCGTGATATTATCGCACCCAATAAATGTGATACAGTTACTTGGTTAGAAGTACATCGCCAAGCTCATAAAATCGGCATGAAAAGTACAGCTACTATGATGTTTGGAACGGTTGAAAATGATGAAGAAATCATCGATCATTTTGAACATTTAAGAAAATTACAAGATGAAACAGGGGGATTTAGGGCTTTTATTTTATGGAGCTTTCAAAGTGATAATACTGCTTTAATCCAAAAACATCCAGAGATTATGAAACAAAGTTCTAACAAGTATTTAAGACTTTTAGCTTTAGCAAGACTTTATTTAGATAATTTTAAAAATTTACAAAGTTCTTGGGTAACTCAAGGCTCACTTATAGGCCAGCTTGCTTTAAAATTTGGGGCTAATGATTTAGGCTCAACCATGATGGAAGAAAATGTAGTAAGTGCTGCAGGAGCAAGTTATAGAATGAATCAAGATGAGATGATAAGGCTGATTAGAAGTTTAGGCGAAAATCCAGCTAAACGCAATACCGCTTATGAAATTTTAGAAAGGTTTTAATGCAGTATTTAGAGAGTAGGGGTGTTAAAATCCCTTTTATTTTTGAAAAAAATTCTGATTTTCCCATTGTTGTTTTAAAGCTTGTTTTTAGAAATTGCGCTAGAAGTTATGATGAAATAGCAGGCTTGGCTAAGATGTTTTCACGTATTTTAAATGAAGGCGTGGATGATAAATTTTTTAAGGATTTAGAATTTAGAGCGATAAATTTAGAGGCAAGTAGTGGTTTTGAAAGCTTGGAAATCAATCTTTCTTGCTTGAAAGAAAATTTTGATTTTGCTTTAAAGAGTTTAGAAAAATTGCTTTTAAAACCAAGAATGGAAGAAAAAATTTTGCAAAAATTAAAAATCAATGCTTTAGGTGAACTTGCGAGTAAAAATAGTGATTTTGATTATTTAGCAAAAAATTTACTCAATGCTCAAATTTTTAAATGTAAAGAATTTCAAAATCCAAATGATGGAGATGAAAAAAGTATAGAAACTTTGTCTTTAAAAGATTTACAAAATTTTTATAAAAATTTTATCCATCTTAGTGATTTGGTTGTGATTTTAGGAGGAGATTTAGAAGAAAAACAAGCCAAGGAAGATCTTTTAAAACTCTTATCAAAACTTCAAATAGGTAAGAAAAATACTCCAAAAAAATATGAGTTAAGCAAAAACATCAAAGATGAAATTTTGCTACGCCCAGAAAGTGAACAAGCTTATATTTATTTTGCTACGCCTTTTTTTGCCGATTTTAAAGATAAGGATTTATATCTTGCAAAAATTGCTTTATTTGTGCTAGGACAAGGGGGATTTGGTTCAAGGATTATGGAAGAAATTCGTGTTAAAAGAGGTCTTGCATACTCAGCTTATGCTATGCTTGATATGAATATGTCTTTTTCTAGAGTTTTTGGATATTTACAAACTAAAAATGAAAGCGCTAAAGAAGCTAAAAAAATTGTAAAAGAGCTTTTTGAAGATTTTATAAAAAATGGCATGACTCAAAACGAACTTGATCAAGCTAAAAATTTTCTCATAGGATCAACTCCTTTGCGTTATGAAAGCTTAAGCAAGCGTTTATCTATGGCCTTTAATGAATTTTATCAAGGTTTAAATTTGGGATATTATAAAGAAGAGTTAAAACTTATGGAAA
This sequence comes from Campylobacter sp. BCW_6463, assembly GCF_001762785.1. NCBI lineage: Bacteria > Pseudomonadati > Campylobacterota > Epsilonproteobacteria > Campylobacterales > Campylobacteraceae > Campylobacter > Campylobacter sp. BCW_6463. Next base: position 27,553 of record NZ_MJXL01000053.1, on the reverse strand, counting down.
AGGTTAAACTTGAAACCATCAATGCTTATATTAAAAAACATCAAGAGCTTTTAAATATAAGTTTTGCAAGCATACAAAATGAAAATTAAAGAAAGTGATTTTGAATTTTTTAAAAAATTAAAAATTAGAAGTGCTATTGATTTAGCGCTTCTTTTACCTAAAAAAATTGAAAATTTAAATCCAAGTAAAAATCCTAAAGAAAATGAAATTTGCACCCAAAAAATCACTATAAAAAGCGTTAGTTCAAGAAAAAATCAACTTTTTGGTTTGGGTTTTTGTGAAGAATGGCAAGAAAATATCTCTTTTGTATTTTTTCATCCTAGGGCTTGGCATTTTGGGATTTTTAAGGTAGGAAAAGAGCTTATTTTTAATGCTAAACTCTCGCGTTTTAATCACACTTGGCAATTTAACAATCCTAAAATTTTAACTTCTTTTGAGGGTTTTAGTCCAAAGTATCAAATTTTAGGTTTAAAAGATACAAAAATTGCTGCTTTTATACATAAATATCTTAACTATGAAAATTTAAAAGAAAGTGGCATAGAGGATAAATATATACATTTTCTTTTAAATCTGCATGCTTATGATGAAAAAAGTTTTTTTATGTTTGAAAATTTGCAAAATTTTAGCAAAGATTTAAAATACATAGAAATATATAATTTTTTAAAGCGTTTAAAAGCTAAAAAAACGCATTTTAAAGCTCATCAAATCAATGTTTTTAATATAGCCAATTGGCTTAAAGATTTGCCTTTTTCTCTTACTAAAGATCAGCTTAACGCCTTAAAAGATATAGAAAAAGATTTGCATTCAAAAGAAGCTAAAAGGCGTGTGATTATGGGTGATGTAGGGTGTGGTAAAACCTTGGTTTTGCTTGGTGCGGCTTTGATGGTTTATCCTAAGCAGGCTATTTTAATGGCACCTACTAGTATTTTAGCGTATCAGCTTTATGAAGAGGCTAGGAAATTTTTACCTGATTTTATGAATATTTTGTTTATTAAAGGGGGTAAAAAAGAAAAAGATTTAGAACAAAATATCCAAAAAGCAAATCTTATCATAGGCACTCACGCTTTAATTCATTTAGAAAGTCATAATGCCGTACTTGTAATGATAGATGAACAACATCGTTTTGGGTCAGCTCAGCGTGAAAAAATTCATTCTTTAAATAAGCAAGAATTTACCCCTCATTTTATACAGTTTTCGGCTACGCCTATTCCAAGAACTTTAAGCATGATACAATCTGAACTTTTAAATTTTAGTTTTATTAAGCAAATGCCTTTTAAGAAGGATATTGCAACTTATTGTATACAAAATGAAGGTTTTTCTAAGCTTAGCGAGAAGATCAAGGAAGAAATTGCTAAAAATCATCAAATTATCATTATTTATCCCTTAGTGAGTGCTAGTGATAATATTCCTTATCTTTCTTTGGAGCAGGCTAGGGGGTATTGGCAGAGTCATTATGAAAAAGTTTTTGTAACTCATGGAAAAGATAAACAAAAAGATGAAATTTTAGAGCGTTTTAGAGATGAGGGAAATATTTTATTAAGCACTACAGTGGTGGAAGTGGGCATTTCTTTGCCAAGATTGAGTATGATAGTGATTGTGGGAGCGGAACGTTTAGGACTTGCTACCTTGCATCAACTTCGTGGTCGTGTAGGTCGTATAGGGCTTAAAAGTACTTGCTATCTTTATACTAAGCTTAAAGAAATTCCGAGTCGTTTAAAAGAATTTGCTAGCACTTTAGATGGGTTTAAAATAGCAGAACTTGATCTTAAAAATCGTTTGAGTGGAGATTTGCTCGATGGTTTTATGCAACATGGAAATGAGTTTAAATTTTTTGATTTTTCTAAGGATGAGGAGATTTTACAAAAGGTAAAAAAAGATTTGGCAAAAAAATTGCCAAATTAATGTCCACCATATTTATAAAGCATATTTTGAAAATGTGAAGCTATCATTTGTGCACGCTGTAAAATAACTGCTTTCATTTCTTCATTATAAACCATATTTAAACTTTCTTCAAAAAGTCCTAGCCAAACTTCAAAAAATTCTTGAGGAAAAGGAGGTAAATCTAGATGCTTTTTTAAGGGTTGCCCATTATAATCACCTTCTCCTAAAAGCATGCCTGCCCAAAAATTTCCTATTTTTGCTTTATGTTCTTTCCATTCTTCATCACTTGTTCCAATAGCATTGTTAAAAATAGGGCCCAAATCCTTATCTTTTCTAACTTTTTCATAAAATATTTCCATGAGTTTTGCTATGCTTTCTTGATTAATTGTTTCAAATTTCATATAAGCCTTTCTTAAATGTTAATTTTATGGCGTTAATATAGCAAAAATAAGATAAATTAAATTTAACATAAGTTAAGAATGGAAAATGTATATAATGAAAGATTATTTAGAACTTTTATCTAGTGTAGGAAAATTAAAAAAATTTCAAAAAAATAGTATTTTATTTTATGAAGGCGAAGAGGCTAAAAAATTTTTTATTTTACTCAAGGGAAAAATACGCATTTATAAAAGTACAGCAAGTGATAAAGAAATTACTTTGCATTATTTTAATCCTCTAAATTTTATAGCAGAAATGCCTGCTTTTAAAAAATTAAATTATCCTGCTAATGCTATTTTTGAAGAAGATGGAGAAATTTTGGAAATTGATTTTATTAATTTTCAAAATTTATGCAGTGAAAATAAAGAATTCAATTTTTTACTCATCAGTTCACTTTTTGATAAAATTAAAATTTTAGAAAAGAAATTATCTCAAAATGCATTAGATTTAAGGACGAGATTATTAAAGTATCTTTTGGAAAATGAAAAAAATTTAGATACAATTTCGCAAAAACAAATTGCAATTGATTTAAATGTTAGAGCACAATCTTTATCTCGAGTGTTAAAAGAACTTAAAATTTCAGAACTTATTGATACAAAAAAAGGTAGAATTGAAATTTTAAATAAAGATATGATCATGAAAGAACTTTGGTAAAATTTAAGGTAGAGAATGGATTTTGATTTTATATTAGCTCAAGCTCCTGCTTTTTTAACAGCTGCTTGGCTTACGATAAAACTAAGCTTTTTTGGAATTATTTTTTCTTTGATAATAGGCTTGTTTTGTATTTTAATGAGTTATTTTAAAATAAAAATTTTAGAAAATATTTGCAAGCTTTATATAGAGTTTTCAAGAAATACGCCTTTATTAATTCAACTTTTTTTCTTATATTATGCTTTACCTAAATTTAATATACATTTAGAACAAATTCCACCGCTTAGTGTGATTTGTTTAAGCGTAGAAGAAACTTTAAGACCTTCTTTTGCTTGTGCTATAGTAGGACTTAGTTTTTTAGGGGGTTCTTATATGGCTGAGAGTTTAAGGGCGGGATTTGAAGCCATAAGAAAACAGCAGTTTGAAGCCGGACTTTCTTTGGGTTTTTCAAAATTTGGAAATTTGCGTTATGTGATTTTGCCGCAAGCTTTGGCTATTTCTATGCCAAGTATTAGTGCTAATATTATATTTTTAATCAAAGAAACTTCAGTGGTTAGTATTATTGCCTTGCCAGATTTGGTGAATTTAATGAAGAGTTTAAATTCTTTAACCTATAAGACAGATGAGCTATTGTTTTTGTTGTTTATGGGATATTTGTGTATTATTTTGCCTTTGTCTTTTATTTTGCTAAAGTTTGAAAAAAGGTTGTTTCATGCTTGAACTTTTAAATACCGATACGCTTTTAAGACTCTGGCAAGGGCTTTTTGTCACTCTTGAAATTTCATTTATCAGCATTATTATTACTTCGATAGGTGGGTTGTTTTTGGGAATTTTAATGAGTTTTAAAAATACCTATATCTATGCTTTTTGTCGTTTGGGTTTAGAATTTGTACGTGTTATGCCACTTTTAGTATGGCTTTTTGTGGTGTATTTTGGTTTTCCTAGATGGTTTGGGTGGGATTTGAGTTCTGTAAGTGCAGCTATTATTGTTTTTAGCATTTGGGGTTGTTTTGAGATGATGGATTTGGTGCGTGTTTCCTTGCAGAGTATTCCAAAGCATCAGTATGAAAGTGCATCATCTTTAGGTTTAAATACGGTGCAAAGTTTTGTTTATATTATTATTCCACAAGCTATGCGTCGTTTAACTCCTATGAGCATGAATTTACTTACTCGTATGATTAAAAGTACAACCTTTGCTTATTTAATCGGAGCGGTAGAGCTTGTCAAGATAGGGCAACAAATTATAGAATTTCATAATAAAAATGATTTTGCACCTTTTATTATTTATGGTTTGATTTTTTTTATCTTTTTTATACTTTGTTATCCTATCACTTTATATTCAAGAAAATTAGAGAAAAAATGGAGCTAAAATGAGCATACTAAAAATAGAAAATTTACAAAAGTATTATGGTTCGCATCACGCCTTAAAAGATATTAATTTAGAAGTTAAAGCCAAAGAAGTTGTGGTGATTTTAGGTCCTAGCGGATGTGGAAAATCTACGCTTTTGCGTTGTATTAATGGGCTTGAAGAGATTGCAAGTGGTAATATTTATGTTGATAATGAGAAAATAGATAAAGATTTTAAAGAATGGCCAAGAATGCGTCAAAAAGTTGGCATGGTTTTTCAATCTTATGAACTTTTTGAGCATTTAAGTGTTGAAGAAAATATACTTTTAGGACCCATGAAAGTACAAAAAAGAAAGAAAGATGAGGTTTTAAAAGAGGCTAAAATTTGGCTTGAAAAGGTGGGACTTTTGCATAAAATTCATGCTTATCCAAGAGAGCTTAGTGGAGGACAAAAGCAAAGAATTGCCATAGTAAGAAGTTTATGTATGAATCCTGAGTTAATGCTTTTTGATGAGGTTACAGCAGCACTGGATCCTGAGATTGTTAGAGAAGTTTTAGAAGTGATGTTAAATCTTGCAAAAGAGGGTATGACTATGCTTATTGTTACTCATGAAATGGGTTTTGCTAAAGCTGTAGCAGATAAAATTATTTTTATGGATGAAGGAAAAATCATCGAAGAAAATGATCCTAAAAGTTTTTTTGAAAATCCAAAAAGCGAAAGAGCAAAGAAATTTTTAAATTTGTTTGATTATCATAAATAGATAAAAATAATATTGGTTTATGATAATAAACTTTACAAGACTAAAATTTTATAGAAAAACTAAAAAAGTCTTGACAAAAATTTTTTTTTGAGTTATAATCTCACTTTTATTTTTGCTGGTTTAGCTCAGTTGGTAGAGCAGCTGCCTTGTAAGCAGCAGGTCGGGGGTTCAAGTCCCTTAACCAGCTCCATTTATTTTAGCAGTGTTTGACCAGAATATTGAAAAAGCAATATTTTTATGGTGAGTTACTCAAGTGGCCAACGAGGGCAGACTGTAAATCTGCTGGCTTTCGCCTTCCGTGGTTCGAATCCACGACTCACCACCATGCTTTGCGGGAGTAGCTCAGTTGGCTAGAGCATCAGCCTTCCAAGCTGAGGGTCGCGGGTTCGAGTCCCGTTTCCCGCTCCAATAATTTAAAAGAACTGGGAGCTGTATTTTAAAACCTTTAACTTACAGTATATATCCCATTAAGAGTTTTTGTTGTCTGTTATTGTGTATAATTTTTCTGAGCGCTCGTATGGCTCAGAGGTAGAGCACTCCCTTGGTAAGGGAGAGGTCGCGGGTTCAATTCCCGCTATGAGCTCCATGAATTGAAAAAATTATATAGATATAAGACTTGCTTTGCTCAATTTATTTTTTATACGGAGGAAAAAAATGGCTAAAGAAAAATTTTCACGTAATAAGCCACACGTAAATATTGGTACTATTGGTCACGTTGACCATGGTAAAACTACTTTAACAGCTGCTATTTCTGCTGTTCTTTCTAGAAGAGGTTTAGCAGAGCTTAAAGATTATGATAATATCGATAATGCTCCAGAAGAAAAAGAGCGTGGTATTACTATTGCTACTTCTCATATTGAATATGAAACAGACAATCGTCACTATGCACACGTTGACTGCCCAGGTCACGCAGATTATGTTAAAAACATGATTACAGGTGCTGCACAAATGGATGGAGCGATCTTGGTTGTTTCTGCTGCAGATGGCCCTATGCCACAAACTAGAGAGCACATTCTTCTTTCTCGTCAAGTAGGCGTTCCATATATTGTTGTTTTTATGAATAAAGCAGATATGGTTGATGATGCTGAACTTCTAGAGTTAGTTGAAATGGAAATTAGAGAATTATTAAGCTCTTATGATTTCCCAGGCGATGATACACCTATTATTTCTGGTTCTGCTTTAAAAGCTCTTGAAGAAGCTAAAGCTGGACAAGATGGTGAATGGTCAGCAAAAATTATGGATCTTATGGCTGCAGTTGATAGCTATATTCCAACTCCAACTCGTGATACTGAAAAAGACTTCTTGATGCCAATTGAAGACGTTTTCTCAATTTCAGGTCGTGGTACTGTTGTTACAGGTAGAATTGAAAAAGGTGTTGTAAAAGTAGGTGATACTATCGAAATCGTTGGTATTAAAGATACTCAAACAACAACTGTAACAGGTGTTGAAATGTTCAGAAAAGAAATGGATCAAGGTGAAGCAGGAGATAACGTAGGTGTTCTTCTTCGTGGTACTAAAAAAGAAGAAGTTATCCGTGGTATGGTTCTTGCTAAACCAAAATCAATTACTCCACACACTGATTTCGAAGCTGAAGTTTATATCTTAAATAAAGATGAAGGTGGTAGACATACTCCATTCTTTAACAACTATAGACCACAGTTTTATGTAAGAACAACTGATGTTACAGGTTCGATTAAATTAGCTGATGGTGTTGAAATGGTTATGCCAGGTGAAAATGTGAGAATTACTGTAAGCTTGATCGCTCCAGTAGCACTTGAAGAAGGAACTCGTTTTGCTATTCGTGAAGGTGGTAAAACTGTTGGTTCAGGTGTTGTTTCTAAAATTATTAAATAATTTAATAAAGCCAAGTTAAAAGCTTGGCTTTAATTTTTTAAGGAAAATTGAAATGAGAATTAAAGTTGGTTTAAAGTGTGAAGAATGTGGTGATATTAATTATAGCACCTATAAAAATAGTAAAAATACTACTGAAAAATTAGAATTAAAAAAATATTGCCCAAGATTAAAAAAACATACACTTCACAAAGAAGTTAAGCTAAAAAGTTAAGCTTGCGCCCTTAGGGCAATAGCTCCAACGGTAGAGCACCGGATTCCAAATCCGATGGTTGGGGGTTCGAATCCCTCTTGCCCTGCCATAATTAAGGTTTAAATAAATGGAAAAATTAATAACTTATTTTAAATTATCAAAAGCCGAATTAAGGAAAGTAATTTTTCCTTTAAAAGAACAGGTAAGAAATGCCTATATTACAGTTTTTGTGGTTGTTGCGGTAATTTCTTTGTTTTTGGCGTTAGTGGATTGGCTTATGTCCTCTATTGTTTCTGCGATCGTATAAGGAGAGTAAATGAGTACTCATAAATGGTATGCAATTCAAACTTATGCTGGCAGTGAAATGGCAGTTAAAAGAGCCATTGAAAATTTAGTAAAAGATAACGGAATTGAAGAACAACTTAAAGAAATTGTTGTTCCAACTGAAGATGTTATTGAATTTAAGAATGGAAAGGAGAAGATTAGCGAAAGAAGTTTGTATTCAGGATACGTTTTTGCACTTCTTGATTTAAATACAGAGCTTTGGCATCGCATTCAATCTCTTCCAAAGGTTGGTCGTTTTATTGGAGAATCCAAAAAGCCAACCCCTTTAACAGAAAAAGATATTAATTTGATTTTGGAAAAAGTTCACAATCGTGCAGCGCCTAAACCAAAGATTTCTTTTGAAGAAGGGGAAAATGTGAGAATCACAGAAGGGCCATTTGCAAACTTTACTGCAATTGTAGAAGAGTATGATATGGTTCGTGGTTTATTAAAATTAAATGTTTCTATTTTTGGACGCTCAACTCCAGTGGAGATCTTATATTCTCAAGTTGAGAAAATAATTTAATTTATATCAAGTAAGGAGATTTGTTATGGCTAAAAAAGTCGTAGGCGAAATTAAATTGCAAATTGCTGCCACAAAAGCAAACCCATCACCACCTGTTGGTCCTGCTTTGGGTCAGCAAGGTGTTAATATTATGGAGTTTTGTAAGGCTTTTAATGAAAGAACAAAAGATATGGCAGGTTTTAATATCCCTGTTGTCATCACTGTTTATGCAGATAAAAGTTTTACTTTTATTACAAAACAACCACCAGCTACGGATTTGATCAAAAAAGCAGCTGGAATTTCTAAAGGTACGGATAATCCACTTAAAAATAAGGTAGGCAAGTTAACCCGTGCTCAAGTTTTAGAAATAGTAGATAAGAAAATTGCAGATTTAAATACTAAAGATAGAGATCAAGCTGCTAAAATTATTGCAGGTTCAGCTCGTTCTATGGGTGTTGAAATCGTAGATTAATCCTTTCACCGCCAAGGTAAAAGGCGGTAGCACTTTAAAATGCGGAGAAAATAAATGGCTAAGATAGCAAAAAGATTAAAAGAATTATCACAAAAAATTGATTCAAATAAAGAGTATGCTTTAAGCAATGCAATTGATACAATAAAGACTTTAAAGTCTGCTAAATTTGATGAGACTGTAGAAATTGCTTTAAAACTCAATGTTGATCCAAGACATGCAGATCAAATGGTAAGAGGATCTGTTGTTTTACCTGCTGGAACGGGTAAAAAAGTTCGCGTTGCTGTAATTGCAAAAGACGCAAAAGCTGATGAGGCGAAAAATGCTGGTGCAGATATTGTGGGTAGCGATGATTTAGTAGAAGAAATTCAAAAAGGTAATATGAATTTTGATGTTTTGATTGCTACTCCAAATTTAATGGGACTTGTTGGTAAAGTTGGTAGAATTTTAGGGCCAAAAGGTTTAATGCCAAATCCTAAAACCGGAACAGTGACTATGGATGTTGCTCAAGCAGTTAATAATGCAAAAAGTGGTCAGGTAAATTTCCGTGTTGATAAGCAAGGAAATATCCATGCAGGTCTTGGTAAAGTAAGTTTTTCCAAAGAACAATTATGGGACAATGTTAGCACTTTTGTAAAGGCAATTAACAAACACAAACCTGCCGCAGCTAAAGGTAGATATATTAAAAATGCGGCTTTATCTTTGACAATGAGCCCTTCTGTAAAGCTTGAAACACAAGAATTGCTTGATATGAAATAAGAGTTGCTTTTTTGCAACTCTTTTGTTTTAAAATAAACATTTGAAAAAATTTTTGATTTTTTGAGATGTTTATTTTAGATTGAAGATAGTCGAGGCGTAAGCTTAATTGGATTTCCACTCTACTTGAAATCTCAATCGGAAAGGAGAAAATGTGACTAGAAGCGAAAAAGTTGAGATTATTGCTAAACTTGAAGAAGGTTTTAAAGCTAGTGAAGCTATTGTAGTTTGTAATTACAGAGGTCTTAGCACAAAAAAACTAGAAGAGCTTAGAAATAATGCAAGAGAAAACAATGTAAAAGTTCAAATTGTTAAAAATACTTTGGCTAACATTGCTCTTAACAATTCCGGTAAAACAGGTCTAGTTCTTAAAGATACAAATATTTATCTTTGGGGCGAAGATCAGCTAAGTGTTTCAAAAGTAGCTGCTAAATTTGAAGAAAATAACGATAAATTTGAAATCAAAACAGCTCATATTGAAGGCGAAGTTGCAGATGTTGCTAAGGTTAAAGCTCTTGCTAAAATGCCTTCACGCAATGAGTTGCTTGCTATGCTTTTGCAAGTTTGGAATGCGCCAATTACCAATTTCACAATAGGTTTAAATGCGCTTAAAAATAAAAAAGAATCTGAATAAATTAAATAAAAGGATAAAAAATGGCAATTTCTAAAGAAGATGTATTAGAATATATTTCAAATTTAAGTGTTCTTGAGTTATCAGAACTTGTAAAAGAATTTGAAGAAAAATTTGGTGTGTCTGCTGCTCCTGTAATGGTGGCTGGTGGTGCTGCAGCTGGTGGTGCTGCAGCTGCTGCTGAAGAAAAAACTGAATTTGATATCGTTTTAACTGATGGCGGTGCTAAAAAGATTGAAGTTATTAAAATCGTTCGTGCTCTTACAGGCCTTGGTCTTAAAGAAGCAAAAGATGCAGTTGAGCAAACTCCTTCAACTCTAAAAGAGGGTGTGGCTAAAGCTGAAGCTGAAGAAGCTAAAAAACAACTTGAAGAAGCTGGTGCTAAAGTAGAACTTAAGTAATTTTAAGCTTTAAAGTTAGAAGAAGATTTGCCAAGGCAAGTCTTCTTTTTTTATTTTTACCTAATTTTTAGGTCTTCTTTTTTAAATTTACAAAATTTACCATGAGGTATGTGCGATATGTTAGATAATAAATTAGGAAATCGTTTAAGAGTAGACTTCTCAAACATTTCAAAACAAATAGAAATCCCAAATCTTCTACAATTACAAAAAAAGAGTTTTGATTATTTTTTAAATCTTGATAATGGTGAAAGTGGTATAGAAAAAGTTTTTAAATCAATTTTTCCTATTCATGATCCGCAAAATAGATTGAGTCTTGAATATGTTAGTAGTGAAATAGGCAAGCCAAAATATACCATTCGCGAATGCATGGAAAGAGGTTTGACTTATTCTGTAAATTTAAAAATGAAAATCCGTCTTACTCTGCATGAAAAAGATGAAAAAACAGGGGAAAAAGTTGGCGTAAAAGATATTAAAGAACAAGAAATTTATATCCGCGAAATTCCTTTAATGACAGATCGTGTATCTTTTATCATTAACGGGGTTGAGAGAGTGGTTGTAAATCAATTACATAGAAGCCCTGGTGTTATTTTTAAAGAAGAAGAAAGTTCAACGGTTGCAAATAAGCTTGTTTATACAGCACAAATTATTCCTGATCGTGGTTCGTGGCTTTATTTTGAATACGATGCCAAAGATGTTTTGTATGTAAGAATCAATAAGCGTAGAAAAGTTCCTGTAACTATGCTTTTTAGAGCTTTAGGGTATAAAAAACAAGATATTATTAAGTTGTTTTATCCTATTCAGACTATACATGTGAAAAAAGATAAATTTTTAACAGAATTTAATCCAAATGATTTTATGGATAGAATAGAATATGATATTAAAGATGAAAAAGGAAAAATCGTTCATCAAGCTGGAAAAAGACTTACAAAGAAAAAAGCAGAACAGCTTATTAAAGACGGTTTAAAATGGATAGAATATCCTGTAGAAATTTTACTTAATCGTTATTTAGCAAATCCTATTATTGATAAAGAAAGTGGAGAGGTTTTATTTGATTCTTTAACTTTGTTAGATGAGAGTAAGCTTGCTAAGATTAAAGAGCAAAAAAGTTTTGATATAGCAAATGATTTGGCTAATGGCGTTGATGCGGCGATTATTAACTCCTTTGCTCAAGATGGAGAAACTCTAAAACTTCTTAAACAAAGTGAAAATATCGATGATGAAAATGATTTAGCTGCGATTAGAATTTACAAAGTTATGCGCCCAGGTGAACCTGTGGTAAAAGATGCAGCGAAGGCTTTTGTAAATGATTTATTCTTCAATCCTGAAAGATACGATCTTACCAAGGTAGGTCGTATGAAAATGAACCATAAGTTAGGTCTTGAAGTGCCTGAGTATGTTACTGTTTTGACTAATGAAGATATTATTAAAACTGCAAAATATTTAATTAAAGTAAAAAATGGTAAAGGACATATTGATGATAGAGATCATTTAGGAAATCGTCGTATCCGTTCTATAGGTGAACTTTTAGCCAATGAACTTCATTTAGGTCTTGCAAAAATGCAAAAGGCGATCAGAGATAAATTTACTTCTTTAAATGCGGATCTTGATAAAGTAATGCCTTATGATTTAATCAATCCTAAAATGATTACTACAACTATCATTGAATTTTTTACAGGAGGTCAGCTTTCGCAATTTATGGATCAAACCAACCCTTTAAGCGAGGTTACTCATAAGCGTCGTTTATCAGCGCTTGGTGAAGGTGGACTTGTAAAAGAAAGAGCAGGTTTTGAAGTGCGTGATGTTCACGCGACGCATTATGGTAGAATTTGTCCAGTTGAAACACCTGAAGGTCAAAATATTGGTTTGATTAACACTCTTTCTACTTATGCAAAAGTAAATGAACTTGGCTTTGTTGAAGCACCATATAGAAAAGTTGTAAATGGTAAAGTGACTAATGAAGTTGTTTATCTTACAGCGACACAAGAAGAAGGCTTGTTTATCGCACCAGCTTCAACTAAGGTTGATGCTAAAGGCAATATAGTAGAAGAATTTGTTGAGGCTAGACAAGATGGTGAAACTATACTTGCAAGACGCGAAGAAGTGCAATTAATCGATCTTTGCTCAGGTATGGTTGTTGGGGTTGCAGCTTCTTTGATTCCGTTTTTAGAGCACGATGATGCAAACAGAGCACTAATGGGTTCAAATATGCAACGTCAAGCTGTGCCACTTCTTACTGCTTCAGCTCCGATAGTAGGAACAGGTATGGAACAAATTATTGCGCGTGATGCTTGGGAAGCTGTTAAAGCAAAGCGTGGCGGTGTGGTTGAGAAAGTGGATAATAAAAGCATTTTCATTTTAGGTGAAGATGATAAAGGTCCATTTATTGACCATTACACTATGGAGAAAAATTTAAGAACCAATCAAAATACAAATTATATTCAACATCCTATTGTTAAAAAAGGTGATATAGTAAAAGCAGGACAAATTATCGCAGATGGTCCTTCTATGGATCAAGGCGAACTTGCTATAGGTAAAAATGCTTTAATCGCTTTTATGCCTTGGAATGGTTATAACTATGAGGATGCTATAGTTGTAAGTGAGAGAATTATTCGTGAAGATACCTTTACAAGCGTGCATATTTATGAAAAAGAAATTGAAGCAAGAGAACTAAAAGATGGTATAGAAGAAATTACCAAAGATATCCCAAATGTAAAAGAAGAAGATGTTGCACATCTTGATGAGAGCGGTATTGCAAAAATTGGTACCCATATCAAACCAGGTATGATTTTGGTGGGTAAGGTTTCTCCAAAAGGTGAGGTTAAACCAACTCCTGAAGAAAGACTTTTAAGAGCGATTTTTGGAGAAAAAGCAGGACATGTTGTGAATAAATCACTTTATGCAACCGCTTCTTTAGAGGGCGTTGTTGTGGATGTTAAAATTTTCACTAAAAAAGGCTATGAAAAAGATGATCGTGCAATAAAATCTTATGATAAGGAAAAAATGGCTTTAGAAAAAGAACATCATGATAGACTTTTGATGATGGATAGAGAAGAAATGCTTCGTGTTTGTGCTCTTCTTTCCAAAGCCCCTTTAAATAGCGATCAAAAAATTGGAGATAAAAATTATAAAAAAGGACAAACCGCAGATATTAGCGAACTTGAAAAAATCAATCGTTTTACTTTAACAACTTTGATTAAAGCTTATTCTAAAGAGATTCAAAAAGAATACGATGATTTAAAAAATCATTTCCAAAATGAGAAGAAAAAATTAAAAGCAGAACACGATGAAAAGCTTGAAATTTTAGAAAAAGATGATATTTTACCAAGTGGGGTAATTAAGCTTGTTAAAGTTTATATTGCTACAAAGAGAAAGCTTAAAGTCGGTGATAAAATGGCAGGACGTCACGGAAACAAAGGTATAGTTTCAACTATAGTTCCTGAAGTGGATATGCCTTATTTACCAAATGGTAAAAGTGTGGATATTGCACTTAATCCACTTGGCGTTCCAAGTCGTATGAATATAGGCCAAATTTTAGAAAGCCATTTGGGTTTAATTGGACTTAGACTTGGAGATCAGATTCAAGAAATTTTTGACAGAAAGCAAAAAGATTTTCTTAAAGAATTAAGAGCAAAAATGCTTGAAATTTGTTCTATTCCAAGACTTGCAAGCGAAAAAGAATTTATTAAAAGCTTAAGCGATGAAGAGCTTTTAAACTATGCTAGAGACTGGAGTAAAGGAGTTAAATTTGCTACTCCTGTTTTTGAAGGTGTAAATATAGAAGAATTTAGCAAGCTTTTTGAAATGGCCAAGATAGATATGGACGGCAAAACAGAACTTTATGATGGACGCACGGGTGAGAAAATCGCAGAGCGTGTTCATGTAGGATGTATGTATATGCTAAAACTCCACCACTTGGTTGATGAGAAAGTTCACGCAAGAAGTACAGGACCTTACAGCTTAGTTACCCAGCAGCCTGTGGGTGGTAAAGCACTCTTTGGGGGACAAAGATTTGGGGAGATGGAAGTTTGGGCACTTGAAGCTTATGGAGCGGCTCATACTTTAAGAGAAATGTTAACTATCAAATCAGACGATGTAGAAGGTAGATTTAGCGCTTATAAAGCATTGACAAAAGGTGAAAATGTTCCAGCAACGGGAATCCCTGAAACATTTTTTGTATTAACCAATGAGCTTAAATCTCTTGCTTTAGATGTTGAGATTTTTGATAAGGATGAAGATAATGAGTAAATTTAAAGTAATAGAAATCAAAGAAGATGCAAGACCTAGGGATTTTGAAGCGTTTCAACTAAGACTTGCAAGTCCTGAAAAAATCAAATCATGGTCTTATGGAGAAGTAAAAAAACCAGAAACTATCAATTATAGAACCTTAAAGCCTGAAAGAGATGGGCTTTTTTGTGCAAAGATTTTTGGACCTATAAGAGATTATGAATGTCTTTGTGGTAAGTATAAAAAAATGCGTTTTAAAGGTGTTAAGTGCGAAAAATGTGGTGTTGAAGTAGCAAATTCAAAAGTGCGTCGTTCTAGAATGGGACATATTGAGCTTGTAACTCCTGTGGCTCATATTTGGTATGTTAATTCTCTTCCGAGTCGTATAGGAACGCTTTTGGGTGTTAAGATGAAAGATCTTGAGCGTGTGCTTTATTATGAAGCTTATATCGTTGAAAATCCAGGTGATGCTTCCTATGATAACGAAAGTACTAAAAAAGTAGAATATTGTGATGTTTTAAACGAAGAGCAATATCAAAATTTAATGCAACGCTATGAAAATAGTGGCTTTAAAGCAAGAATGGGTGGAGAAGTTGTTCGTGATTTACTTGCAAATTTAGATCTTGTAGCGCTTTTAAATCAGCTTAAAGAAGAAATGGCGGCTACAAATTCAGAGGCTAAGAAAAAAACCATCATTAAGCGCTTAAAAGTTGTAGAAAATTTCTTAAATTCAAATTTAAACGCCAATACCGATAGCGATGAAGCTGTACCAAATCGTCCTGAATGGATGATGATTACAAATCTCCCAGTTTTACCGCCAGATTTGCGTCCTTTAGTGGCTTTAGATGGTGGGAAATTTGCAGTTTCTGATGTGAATGACTTATATCGTCGTGTTATCAATAGAAATACACGTCTTAAAAAACTTATGGAGCTTGATGCACCTGAAATCATTATCAGAAATGAAAAAAGAATGCTTCAAGAGGCTGTTGATGCACTTTTTGACAACGGTCGTCGTGCCAATGCTGTAAAAGGAGCAAATAAACGCCCATTAAAATCTTTAAGTGAAATTATCAAAGGAAAGCAAGGGCGTTTTAGACAAAACCTACTAGGTAAGAGAGTGGATTTCTCAGGTCGTAGTGTTATTGTTGTGGGTCCAAAACTTAGAATGGATCAATGTGGTTTACCTAAAAAAATGGCTTTAGAGCTTTTTAAACCACATCTTTTAGCTAAGCTTGAAGAAAAAGGTTATGCAACTACAGTAAAACAAGCTAAAAAAATGATAGAAAACAAAACCAATGAAGTTTGGGAATGTTTAGAAGAGGTAGTAAAAGGACATCCTGTTATGTTAAACCGTGCGCCTACTTTGCATAAACTTTCTATCCAAGCTTTTCATCCTGTTTTAGTGGAAGGTAAGGCTATACAACTTCATCCTTTGGTTTGTGCAGCATTTAACGCGGACTTTGATGGGGATCAAATGGCAGTGCATGTACCGCTTTCTCAAGAGGCTATTGCAGAATGTAAAGTGCTTATGCTTTCATCAATGAATATTCTTTTGCCAGCAAGCGGTAAGTCTGTAACCGTTCCATCGCAAGATATGGTTTTAGGAATTTATTATCTTTCATTGGAAAAAGCAGGTGCTAAAGGTTCGCATAAAATTTGTACAGGCATTGATGAAGTGATGATGGCGCTTGAAAGCAAGTGTTTGGATATTCATGCGAGCATACAAACTATGATAGATGGTAGAAAGATTACTACTACAGCAGGAAGATTGATTATTAAATCCATTTTACCTGATTTTGTGCCTGAAAATAGTTGGAATAAAGTCTTAAAGAAAAAAGACATTGCCGCGCTTGTGGATTATGTTTATAAACAAGGTGGTTTAGAGATTACAGCAAGTTTCTTGGATAGACTTAAAAATTTAGGTTTTGAGTATGCAACGAAAGCAGGTATTTCAATTTCGATTGCAGATATTATTGTTCCTAATGACAAGCAAAAAGCTATCAATGAAGCAAAAAAACAAGTAAGAGAAATTCAAAATTCTTATAATCTCGGTTTGATTACTTCAGGGGAAAGATACAATAAAATCATTGATATTTGGAAAAGTACAAACAATGTTCTTTCAAAAGAGATGATGAAGCTTGTAGAAAAAGATAAAGAAGGTTTTAACTCTATTTATATGATGGCAGATTCTGGTGCTAGGGGTAGTGCGGCTCAAATTTCTCAGCTTGCTGCGATGAGAGGACTTATGACTAAACCTGATGGTTCTATTATCGAAACGCCTATTATTTCGAATTTCCGTGAAGGGCTAAATGTTCTTGAATACTTTATTTCAACCCACGGTGCTAGAAAAGGTCTTGCAGATACCGCTCTTAAAACAGCAAACGCGGGTTATTTGACAAGAAAACTCATCGATGTTGCACAAAATGTAAAAATTACCATTGAAGATTGTGGAACGCATGAAGGTGTTGAAATCAATGAAATCACCGCAGATAGTTCTATTATAGAAACTTTAGAAGAAAGAATTTTAGGTAGGGTTTTAGCTGAAGATGTGATCGATCCTATTACAAATTCTGTGCTTTTTGCAGAAGGTACTTTAATGGATGAGGAAAAAGCAAAAATTCTTGGAGAAAGCGGTATAAAAAGTGTCAATATTCGCACTCCTATTACCTGCAAAGCTAAAAAAGGAATTTGTGCAAAATGTTATGGTATCAATCTTGGCGAAGGTAAATTAGTAAAACCAGGTGAAGCAGTAGGAATTATTTCCGCTCAATCTATCGGCGAGCCAGGGACGCAGCTAACTCTAAGAACTTTCCACAGCGGGGGGACTGCAAGTACGGATTTACAAGATAGACAAGTAAGCGCACAAAAAGAAGGTTTTATAAGATTTTATAATCTTAAAACTTATAAAAACAAAGAAGGTAAAAATATCGTAGCAAATCGTAGAAATGCGGCGATTTTGCTTGTGGAGCCAAAAATCAAAACTCCATTTAAAGGTGTGATTAATATAGAAAATATTCATGAAGATGTGATTGTTTCTATTAAAGATAAAAAACAAGAAGTAAAATACATATTAAGAAAATACGATCTTGCTAAACCAAATGAATTAGCAGGTGTAAGTGGCAGTATAGATGGAAAACTTTATTTGCCATATCAAAGCGGTATGCAAGTAGAAGAAAATGAAAGTATCGTAGAAGTGATTAAAGAGGGTTGGAATGTACCAAATCGTATCCCTTTTGCGAGTGAAATTTTAGTAGAAGATGGCGAGCCCGTGGTACAAAATATCAAAGCAGGCGAAAAAGGAACGCTTAAATTTTATATCCTTAAAGGCGATGGTTTAGATAGAGTAAAAAATGTTAAAAAAGGTGATATTGTTAAAGAAAAAGGATTCTTTGTAGTGATTGCTGATGAAAATGATAGAGAAGCAAAAAGACACTATATTCCAAGAGAATCTAAGATAGAATTTAACGATAGTGAAAAAATCGATGATGCAAATACTATCATTGCAAGTGCTCCTAAAAAAGAAAGAAAAGTGATTGCAGAATGGGATGCTTATAATAATACTATCATTGCAGAAATTGATGGTGTTGTAAGCTTTGAAGATATTGAAGCAGGTTATAGTGCCGATGAGCAAATTGATGAAGCTACAGGTAAGCGTTCTTTAGTGATTAATGAGTATTTGCCAAGCGGAGTTAGACCAACTTTGGTAATCGCAGGAAAAGGTGATAAGGCTGCGCGTTATCAGCTTGAACCAAAAACCGTTATTTTTGTTCATGATGGTGATAAAATCGCTCAAGCAGATATTTTAGCAAAAACTCCAAAAGCTGCAGCTAAATCAAAAGATATTACAGGAGGTCTTCCAAGAGTTTCTGAACTTTTTGAAGCAAGAAAACCAAAAAATGCGGCTGTGATTGCAGAAATTGATGGTGTTGTTCGTTTTGATAAACCTTTGCGTTCCAAAGAAAGAATCATTATCCAAGCAGAAGATGGAACAAGTGCTGAGTATTTAATCGATAAATCAAAACATATTCAAGTAAGAGATGGCGAGTTTATCCATGCAGGTGAAAAACTTACAGATGGAGTTGTTTCAAGTCATGATGTGCTTAAAATTTTGGGTGAAAAAGCCTTGCATTATTATTTGATTTCTGAAATTCAACAAGTTTATCGCGGACAAGGTGTTGTGATTTCTGATAAACATATAGAAGTTATCGTTTCTCAAATGCTAAGACAAGTAAAAGTTGTAGATAGTGGACATACGAAATTTATCGAGGGTGATTTGGTTTCAAGACGTAAATTCCGTGAAGAAAACGAAAGAATCATTAGAATGGGTGGAGAACCTGCTATTGCTGAGCCTGTGCTTTTAGGTGTAACAAGAGCAGCGATTGGAAGCGATAGTGTGATTTCTGCAGCTTCATTCCAAGAAACTACTAAAGTTCTAACCGAAGCAAGTATAGCGGGTAAATTTGACTACTTAGAAGATTTAAAAGAAAATGTTATTCTAGGTAGAATGATACCTGTTGGAACAGGGCTTTATGGTGAACAAAATTTAAAACTTAAAGAACAAGAATAAAACTCTATTTTATAGCCCTTCTGGGCTATATTTCTTCATTTTCAATCTTTTTAACTAAAATATAAGCAAAATTTAGATATCATCCAAAGTTTATTACATTTTTAAAGAAAGGAATTATTGTGCCTACCATAAATCAATTGGTTAGAAAAGAGCGCAAAAAAGTTTTAGAAAAATCTAAATCTCCAGCGCTTAAAAATTGTCCACAAAGAAGGGGAGTTTGTACTAGGGTTTATACTACAACACCTAAAAAACCAAACTCAGCGTTAAGAAAAGTTGCCAAAGTAAGACTTACTAGTGGCTTTGAAGTGATCAGCTATATCGGCGGTGAAGGTCATAACTTGCAAGAACACAGCATTGTTTTAGTGCGTGGTGGTAGGGTAAAAGACTTACCAGGGGTTAAATATCACATCGTTCGTGGTGCTCTTGATACAGCAGGTGTTGCAAAAAGAACAGTTTCTCGTTCTAAATATGGTGCTAAACGCCCTAAAGCAGGCGCTGCAAAATAATCATTCATACAGACAAATCCGTTAGATTTGATTTTGTTTGAGTAAAATTTAAAATTTGAAGGAAAAATAATGAGAAGAAGAAAAGCTCCGGTAAGAGAAGTCTTGCCTGATCCGATTTATGGTAATAAAGTAATCACAAAATTTATTAATTCTTTAATGTATGATGGCAAAAAAAGCACAGCTACAACAATTATGTATGGTGCTTTGGAAGCTATTGATAAAAAAGGTGGCGAGAAAAAAGGTATTGATATTTTTAATGATGCGATTGAAAATATCAAGCCTTTATTAGAGGTGAAATCTCGTCGTGTAGGTGGCGCAACCTATCAAGTTCCAGTAGAAGTTCGCCCTGCTAGACAACAAGCTTTGGCGATTCGTTGGATTATTTCTTTTGCAAGAAAAAGAAGTGAAAGAACTATGATTGATAAACTTGCAGCTGAGCTTTTAGATGCTGCTAATAGCAAAGGTGCTTCATTTAAGAAGAAAGAAGATACTTATAAAATGGCTGAAGCAAATAAAGCATTTGCTCACTATCGTTGGTAAGAAGGAGTGTGTATGTCAAGAAGTACTCCTTTAAAAAAAGTTAGAAATATCGGTATTGCTGCTCACATCGATGCGGGTAAAACGACTACATCTGAAAGAATTCTTTTCTTTACAGGCATGAGTCATAAAATCGGTGAAGTTCATGATGGTGCTGCAACTATGGACTGGATGGAGCAAGAGAAAGAGCGTGGGATTACTATCACTTCTGCGGCTACAACTTGTTTTTGGAAAGACCATCAAATCAACCTTATTGACACTCCAGGCCACGTTGATTTTACAATTGAAGTTGAAAGATCTATGCGTGTTCTTGATGGTGCTGTTGCGGTATTTTGTTCAGTGGGTGGGGTGCAGCCTCAAAGTGAAACAGTTTGGAGACAAGCAAATAAATATGGTGTTCCAAGAATAGTATTTGTAAATAAAATGGATAGAATCGGTGCAAATTTCTACAATGTAGAAGATCAAATTCGCAACCGTTTAAAAGCTAATCCAGTTCCACTTCAAATTCCAATTGGTGCTGAGGATAATTTTAAAGGCGTAATCGATCTTGTAACTATGAAAGCTTTAGTTTGGGAAGATGATACTAAGCCAACGGATTATGTAGAAAAAGAAATTCCAGCTGAACTTAAAGAAAAGGCAGAAGAATATCGCACAAAAATGATAGAAGCAGTTTCTGAAACTTCAGATGAGTTGATGGAAAAATATTTAGGCGGAGAAGAATTAAGCCTTGAAGAGATTAAAACAGGGATTAAAGCAGGATGTTTAAGTCTTTCTATCGTTCCTATGCTTTGCGGTACAGCGTTTAAAAATAAAGGGGTTCAACCTTTGCTTGATGCTGTTGTGGCTTATTTACCAGCTCCTGATGAAGTGGCAAATATCAAGGGTGAATATGAAGATGGCACAGAAGTTTCTGTAAAATCAACTGATGATGGCGAGTTTGCAGGACTTGCATTTAAAATCATGACAGATCCATTTGTAGGACAACTTACTTTCGTGCGTGTTTATCGCGGTTGTTTGGAAAGTGGTTCTTATGCGTATAACTCAACTAAAGATAAAAAAGAAAGAATTGGTCGTTTGTTAAAAATGCACTCTAACAAAAGAGAAGAGATTAAAGTGCTTTACGCAGGCGAAATTGGTGCTGTTGTAGGACTTAAAGATACTTTAACAGGGGATACTCTTGCAAGTGAAAAAGATAAGGTAATCCTTGAAAGAATGGATTTTCCAGATCCAGTTATTTCTGTTGCAGTTGAGCCAAAAACTAAAGCTGATCAAGAAAAAATGTCTATTGCTTTAAATAAATTAGCACAAGAAGATCCAAGTTTTAGAGTTTCTACAGATGAAGAAAGTGGTCAAACTATCATTTCAGGTATGGGTGAGTTACACCTTGAAATTATCGTTGATAGAATGCTTCGTGAATTTAAAGTTGAAGCTGAAGTAGGTCAACCACAAGTTGCTTATCGCGAAACTATTAGAAAAACTGTTGAACAAGAATACAAATACGCTAAACAATCAGGTGGACGTGGTCAGTATGGACATGTATTCTTACGCCTTGAACCACTTGAGCCAGGTAGTGGATATGAATTTGTTAATGATATCAAAGGTGGGGTAATTCCAAAAGAATACATTCCTGCAGTTGATAAAGGTGTTCAAGAAGCATTACAAAATGGTGTTTTAGCAGGTTATCCTGTGGAAGATGTTAAAGTAACTGTTTATGATGGAAGTTATCACGAGGTGGATTCATCTGAGATGGCGTTTAAGCTTGCTGCTTCTATGGGCTTTAAAGAAGGCGCTAGAAAAGCAGGTGCTGTAATCTTAGAGCCTATGATGAAAGTTGAAGTAGAAACTCCTGAAGATTATATGGGTGATGTTATTGGCGATCTTAACAAACGCCGCGGTCAAGTAAATAGCATGGATGAGCGTGGCGGAAATAAAATCATTACAGCATTTTGTCCTTTGGCTGAAATGTTTGGTTATTCTACTGATCTTAGAAGTCAAACTCAAGGTCGTGCGACTTATTCTATGGAATTTGATCACTATGATGAAGTTCCTAAAAATGTTGCGGATGAAATCATCAAAAAAAGAAACGGTTAAATTGTTAGCGGGATTTTTCCCGCTTTCTGTCCTCGTAGCTCAGCAGGATAGAGCGCAAAATTCCTAATTTTGAGGCCGTGAGTTCGAATCTCGCCGTGGACACCAAGTAGTAATTCATTAAGTAATATTAAGATACAAAATACACTATTTTAACAACTTTTCTACATTAAAATTTTTCATTATGATTGAAATTTTTTCTATTTTTTCTTATAATTCTGTAGCCATTTATGTAGCCAAAGTAAAAAAGCTAATTCTGGCTACAAAAATACTAAAAAAGGTTTTTTAATGCTAACTCAAAAAGATATAGACAATTTAGAAATAAAAGATAAAAGGTATATGATTAGCGTAGGAGAACCAAAAGAATTATATGTCCGAGTTAATCCAACAGGTAAAAAAGTTTTTTATTTAAGAGCTTCAAAATTTAAAAATTTTATAACAATAGGGGAATGCCAAAAAGGTGTTTTAAATGTTACAAATGCAAGAGAAAAAGCAAAAGATCTTTTAAAATCAATGTATGATGGAAAATTTATCGGCAAAAATGATAAGGTTATGACACTTGAAAAAGCAAATTTTCTTTATGTTGATATAAAATCTAAAAAATTAAATTCAGCTACAATTAAAAAAGAACAGTCAATTTTTAAAAAATATATTATTCCAACTTTGGGACAAAAAGATATAAATGAATTGAAAAAAGATGATTTTTTACCTATTTATGATTTAATGCAGAAAAAAGGAATATACGAAACAATAAATAAAAATATATCTTTGCTATGTAGGATATTTGAGATTAGTAGGCAAAGAGGTGACTTAAAAACAGATATAATACTTCAATTGAAAGATTTAAAGAAATTTTACAATGAAGCAAATCACAATAAAGTTAAACATTTTAAAGCTATAGTAGAAGAACAAGAAATAAAAAATATGTTAGAATGTATGAAAGAATATAAAAATCATCCACGGACAAATACAACTATAATTAATGCAATTTATTTTACGCTTTTAACAGCACAAAGAAGTAAAAATATTCGATTTGCTAAATGGAGTGATATTGACTTTGAAAACAATCTTTGGATTATAAAAGCAGATGAAATGAAAGTAAGAACTAATGGTGATAATATTATCCCTTTAAATAAATATGCTTTAAAGATACTAGATATGCAAAGAATTTTAAATGGAGATAAAAAGTATATTTTCGCTAATAATAATGGAACTATTAGCGAGAATTTTGCTGTAAGATTTTTTAAATTTTATAATTTAGAGCACACTATACATGGATATCGTTCTACTTTTAGAAGTGTTTATACTAATAAAAGCAATGAGTTAATTCAGCAAGGTATTAGTAAAGATATAGCAGAAATGATATTACATCATATAAGCGGTAATGAAATAGAAAGGGCTTACAACAGAGCCAAGGCAATTGATTTAAGAGTAAAACTTATGCAATGGTATGGAAATTACTTAAACTCTCTTTGTGAGTTTTGCTTTTAATGTCTTTTAGCTTTAAGCCATTTTTCTATTTCTTTTATTTCATATCTTATGGATTTTCCTATGCGAATGTAAGGTATTTTACCATCCTGTCTTAACTTAAATAATGATGTTATACTAACTCCTAAATATTCGCTCAATTCTTTTTCTCTAAAATATTTTTTAACCATTTTCAACTCCTAATCTTTTATCTATAATTTCAAAAATAGTATCCTTATAATAATTCCAAAGCCATTTCTGTTCTTCGCCTTCTAAATCATCAACGCTTAAATTACGCCATTCTTTTATTGTTTTAGTATCACAGCCTAAATTCATCATAGTTTTTGTAAAAGTCATAACATAGGTATCCAAGACAACGCTAAAGATATTTTTCATATCTCCTATACAATCCCTAAGATCTACATTTTCAAATATACAATTTTCAAATTCTGTTCTTAGAAAATTACAAAAATGGAAACTTGCTCCACTAAAATCGCAATCTATAAAAGATGTATTTTTACTTGAAATATCATTTAAATTAGCATTTTTAAAACTAGCTCCATTTATAAATGCATTATTAAAATCTAATCCACTTAAATTTATATTTTCCAAGTTTGCATCATTTAAAGAAATCCCTTCTAAAATACAATACTCAACTAATTCTTTTTCACTTTTTCTATCATCTTCTATAATGATAGTTTTATCTAATCTTTTTAAAACTCCCAATTTATCTCCTTAATATTTTTTTCCATTTTTCTTCGTATTCTTCATAATTTTTCCAATAAATAAGCTCTTTTTCAAGCTTATTTAAAACAGCTTCAAAAACAGTATCTTTACCTATTTTTTCTGCAACTAAACTCATTTCCCATTCTTTTATACAAAGAATTCTGTAATCTTTTGCTAGTATTTTTCTAAGCTCTAGCAATTCTTCATTGCTAAGTTTTCTTTTAAAGCTTAACTTATTTTTATTTTCTAAGTCATATTTTAGGGCTTTGATTTTATTTTCATAATGTTCCTTTTGTTGTTTTAATTGAGATTTATAACCTATTTTTTGATGATGATTTAAAGAATTAAGCCTTAGATTTTCATCGCTTAGGGTTTTAAATCTAGCTTTTTCTTGTTCTTGTTCTAGACTTCTAAGCTTTTCTTTCATTTGATAAAAAGCAAAAACTAAAACTTTTTTAGCATTTCTAACACTTTCGCTATTTTTCATATAAGTTAAAAGTAGCGTTGCTTGCTGTTCGTTCAGATAGTAAATCTTTTTGTTAGTCTTTGCTATTTTTTGAAGTTCAAAGCCTAGTTTCCCAAAACATTCTAAATCTTGCTTGTAATTTCTTATAAGTCTTTGTATGGAATTTATATCTACTTTAGATATTGTAGAAATTTTATTTTGGTCTGTAACTAAACCGCCATTTAAAGAATAAACTAAATCATTCATAATATAATCCTTTTTCAATGTTTAATTATTGAAATAATACTATATTAAGAATGATTTGTCAATACTATTTAATTATTTTTTCATAAAAATAATAATGATGTAGCATTGAAATTAGATTAACGCTCGGATTTTAAATCCGTTCGTTTTTAATATCATCAATAAAAAGATACATTATATACTGGTTTAAAGACACTCCAGCTTTTTCAGCTTTTTTTTCTAGTTTGTCTTTTAGCTCATTTGGAATTTTAATCTGTAAATTATAACTCCCCTTACTTTCTTTCTCTTCTGCCATATTACTCCTTTCTTTAAATAAATTTATAAATAATAAAAGCTAATGCTATTATAATCAACCACATGTATATTCTATCGTAATTATTTTTTATAAAAAATACATATTTGTTTTTCTTTTTTAATAACTCCCTTTCTCTATCCAAAGCTTCAAAATATAATTTATCATTTTCTTCCTCGTAAATTTCTATTTCTTGTTTTAATTTGTTGTTTTCTTCTATTAGTCTATTATTTTCATTTTCATAATCTTTTATCTCTTCCTCTATTTCTTGTAATGTTTTATTCATACTTATGCCTTTTATTAATCTTTTTGAGCAATAAGTCTCTTTTGTTTAGCAATTCTTCATTTTCTTTTCTTAGTTCTTCGTTTTCTTTTTTAATAATTTCTAATTTGCTTAATGCCTTTTTCTCTTTAGATGGCATAAAAAAAGCAATAATATAAATTGGACTCAATAATAAGTGCAATAATATTTCAAACAAAAAACTTATAATTCCAATAGGTATCATTAACAAACATCCTAAAAGACTATCAGCTTCTCTTTTATATCCAAGAATAGCTAAAAGTATCAAAAATAAAAGTATTGCTATAATTACTTCAATCATCTTTAAATATTTCTTTTCTATATTTTTCTAAGTTTTGCATTAATTCTCCTTTATTTAAATAAACTTTTTTCTTGTGTATAACTTGGCTCAATAATGCCTTTGATATCTTCTAAAAAATATTCATTTTCTAAAACTTCCAAATCTTTGCTAATATAGGTTTTAGAAATTAAAACGCCTTTTATCTTATCCCCGTAAGATAGTTTTATACTTCTGTCTTTGAGTTTGTTTTTAAAATTTTCATC
The DNA here is from genome assembly GCF_001762785.1 of Campylobacter sp. BCW_6463. Taxonomy (NCBI): domain Bacteria; kingdom Pseudomonadati; phylum Campylobacterota; class Epsilonproteobacteria; order Campylobacterales; family Campylobacteraceae; genus Campylobacter; species Campylobacter sp. BCW_6463. The sequence goes on along the minus strand of NZ_MJXL01000053.1, from coordinate 1,385 downwards.
ATTGATTTTAACTTTTATAACCTTGTCGTTAATAATTTCCCATTTACTTTCTCCGGTTAAATCTGGCTTTTTTATTATAAACGCACCTTGCATTTTACTTATTTGCTCCTTAACTCCATCAGCTGTTTTTGGGTTATAATCAAATGTTTCACTTATTCCATATACTTTTTCTTCAAATATTATCATAGGTTTATGTTTAAACTCCTTTGCTTTATGTGTTAGATCTGATACACAGGTTAATAGATTGGTTTCATTATTGTTGTATCCAAAATCTTTTAAGTCGCTTTTTTCTATAATGTTTTTATATTCTTTTGGAATATCTTGGCATTTTTTATCTTGTATTTTCTCTAAAATCATTTTTTTAGATTTTATAAGCAAATCAGCAAGTAATTCTCTCGGATTGCTAATATAATGTTTTATATCATCATCGCTTATTTTGTTAAGTTTTTCAGCAATCCATATTCTTATAGAGCCTTTTTCTATAGATTTAATTTGAATATTTATATCAATTTCTATACCAAAAACAGATACTAATGAATTATTCAACTTATCAATACTTAGTAAAAAATCTGTAATTTTTTGGAAAAATAATGTAGCATTTTCTTCATTAAAATATTCAAATCTTAACTCATAAGTTTGTTCTGACATGTATTTCTTTCTTTATTAATAATTATTCTTTTATTATTTTATCAAAATTTTACTTAAGCAAATAGACTTCTTTCTATATGTTTAAACATAATTTCATTAGCACTTTTAAAAAAGTCTTTTTTAATCTCAAAGCCATAAGCTTTGCGGTTTAAATTTGTCGCTGCTAAAAGAGTGCTACCACTTCCAGCACATGGATCTATAACAACATCACCTGCATCTGTAAAAATAGTGATTAATCTTTCTAGTAATTTAACAGGCTTTTGTGTGGGATGTACTTTAGGAATACCTTCATCTTTTTGCCAATCCATGCAGTTATAAATCATCTTTCCATCATTGTTAAATTTTGGAAGTTTTTCACGATATAAGATTAAAGCATATTCACAATTTCCAACTATTTTCATATTTGCTTTTAAAACTTGAGATGATCCTTGTTTTCTAAAAACCAAATTTATATAATGATTAAAGCCATATTTTTTAGCTACTTCAATTAACATTGTTTGTTGTTCAAAAGAGCAAAAAACAATCATGCAAGGACTTTTACCGCATTCTTTAGGTTCTTTTATAAGCATTTTAGAGCAAAAGTGCATAAATTCGCTAACTCTAAAATCATTATCTGTATCAAAAAACGCCTTGTTTGCTTTTTTGCTTTCTCCATTTTTATTATCCCCATTTATATACCATTCAGGAGATGAAGCATAAGCATTGTTGCCTAAATTATAAGGAATATCAGCTATTAC
>NZ_MJXL01000052.1:0-24791 GCF_001762785.1 Campylobacter sp. BCW_6463 | reverse complement strand
AACATATAAAATAAGTATATAAAACATATAAAATAAGTATATAAAACATATAAAATAAGTATAAATTAACTATAAAAAAGGTATAATTTTAGCGCGTTTTGTTATCTAAATAAACCAAAGGACTAAAAAATGGCAGATTTCTTTTTGTTTCCTAAAATTAAGGATAAAGAATTATTAGATTTTTTTGAAAATTTGAAAAATAATGAAGCTTGTTTTTCAAATACTAGTGACATTTATGGAAAAGGTGATATTTGTAATCCAAATTTAAAATCTTCAGATGAAATAAAAGTTAGTGATGAAGAAATAGAACAATTTATCAAAGAAAATAACTTATAATTATTAATCATGGCAAATTCTGCACCAATAATTAACAAATTTTTTACTCTGTACGATTGTTTTATTCAGCTTGATTTGAAAATGTCGTTAGTTCATGGAAGGCAGTATTCTTATTATAAAGAAATGCTTTTATTTTATGTAACTGTTATTATGAATGATTATATTGAAGAAGCTGATAAAGAAGCAAAATTTATCGAATTTAGGCGCAAAATAGTTGAATTTGTTTTAGAAAATTCTAAAAGATATGATATATCCCGTCAACATAGCTCTACAATAGCTTTTAATAAAAAATTAAATAATGTTTTGCAAAACAATAATGAAGTTTCTTTGAGTGAATTTTTAGAATCAATACAGTTTTTTTTACAATTTAGACAAAAAATACAAAAAGATGGGCGTAAAATTATTGCTAAAGAAAATATATCTAGAAGAATGTTTTACTATTTTGATTTTAAAGAGAAAGATGTTATGGATAAGATAATTGATAATATTGATTTTAACCATATTGGGAATATTCCAAAACAGGCATTAATAGAATTTAATAATTTTATGTCTCATGTTTGTGCTGCTTACTCCTTGTCTGATGAAGATAAAAACACTGATATTTTTTCAAAAAATATTGAACGAGCAATAAACCATATTAAACGAGGAACGCTCGATTGTTATAAAATTATAATTAAAGATTATTTTATACTTGAAAATTCAACTTTACCTATAGGTCTTAAAAATCAATTGTTCAACTTAAGAATTAATGAATATAAAAATTTAGGAAACAATAGTATCAATATTTTAGAGCAATTTAAAAAAATAGTTCAAGAAATTATGAAAACGCCGTATTTAAACTCCTAATTTTATTTATTAGAATTTTAATTAAGAGTTTAAGGGCAGAATCTCGCTCTTTGTAATTGTGAAAGATGTATATAAACTTTATTATAATTCTAATTCCAATTATCTTTTATGTTTTAAAAAATAATTACATGAATTTATGCTATAATTAATAATCGCCATTGACACTACTCACGCTTAAAGTGTCAGTATTAAGCCTAGCTTTAGTGCGTATCGGCTAAGCTAGGGGCGATAATATTAATAAAAATTATATGCGGTTATAATCCACTTTTTATCTTTACCTTTATAATCAAGTGCTACCATAACTCTACTATTCTTAACTTCAATAAAAGCTCTATTATTACCTTTTTTTACATTTCCATTATTTATAATATTTTCTATTTCTTTTATAAAATTTAAAGCTTTATTTTTTGCTTCTATTTTATTTAACCCTTGTTTAATGAAATCTTCTTCTCTTCGATTGACAATATGACTTAATCCAAAGTTTCCATCTCCCCAAACCAAATCAATATCCCCTAAATCTTTTCTATGAAAAGCACCTGCTACCTGTCCTTGTTTTTCAATGAGTAGTTTTTGTAAAGCACCTTTTCCATCGTGATAATATTCTGCATAATTTTTTCCAAATTCTTTTAAAGGCTGTATGTTTAATTCTTGTTCGATTTTAGAGCGCATTAGATCAGGTATATCAGCTTTTTTGCCTTTATGTGTCTTTTTTTTAGCATTGAGTATAAATTCTCTAGTAATAACATCTAAATTACCCATAACATCAAGATTATAATCTTTATTCTCTTTTAGAAAATTATCATATCTTTTTAGAATATCTTCACTAGCCTTTTTATCATTTTGTATTTTCTCATCAAGCCTTTGTTTTACGCTTTTTTTATTCTTTTTCTTTACTTCTTTAGCCTTAATGTTCTCTTTTATATCATCCATTAAGTTTTTTTTAGGCTTAGCTTGGGTAGAATTTTCGTTAGAGAACGACACTTGCTTTGTCTCTGAAGATGCCCTAGATGTCGGTAAGGCTCTCGCATTATTATAATACACTACTTCAGCATTTTTCATTTTATTTTTTATATTATTTTGTTTCTTTGGCGAATTGCTAATTATAGTCAAATGCGTTTCATAGTCTTTGCCTATACTTGTAAAATAAGTCTGATTATCTATATTTTTAATAAAAATAAAATCATCTTTATCTTTTAAGATTGCCTGTGGGCTTTCTAAAGTTTCTTTGATATGTGGTATGTATTTAATTCTATCTTTTTCAATCAGCTTTAGTAAACTTCCTTTTGTAAGTTTTATTTCTCTATCTTTTAAAGCTATCTTTGCTTCTTTTGGTATATTAGGGATATATTCATCATCGATATTTTTAAGATTGAAAGTTTTCATCCATTCATTTCTAACATCTTTATTTATAGTATACTCTTTGCCATTTTTGCCTATAAATCTTAAAGAATTGTCTTTAGGATCAGCTTTATCCATGAAGAAGTTGTCGCCTTTGATAACACCTTCTTTAATTAGTGCATCTTTTAATATTTTATTTTGTTCTTTATCTACTTTAATATAATTATCCAAAGCATCTTTAAAAATTCTACTTTGTTCTTGATCTGCTATTTTTATGTTTTTAAGATTAGATATAACTTCTTTATTGGTTTTAGCAAGTTTTAGAGCATCTAGTATTTGATTTCTTAATGCTTGTTCTTTGGCACTTTTAAAAAAGGGAGCTAAAGCGTGTAATCTAGCAAAAATACCACTTATTAATATTCTATCAAAAACACCCTGTATTGTTGTAGCCATTGAAGAGTTTGTCTTTTTTCCACTACTTGCTAAGGCTGTCATTATCAAACCTCTATTATTGTTATATATCAAAGCGTATGTATTAATAACATCTTTAGCATCTTTTATTTTTTTGCTTGAAAAATTGACATCTTCTAAATCTTTTGCTAAGGATTTAAAATCATACCCCACACCTTCAATCCTATGTTTTTCTAATAAAGCATTCATCGCATGAGTTTCATTAGCTAATCTTTCTTGTTCGTTCATTCCTTTAAAAGCATTTTCTAAATTCTTATCTTCATTTATATTTCTAAGCCCTTTAACCAATCTATCGGTAAGCCCTTCTTTTGTTTCTTGTGACTTCATCATGCCTAAATAACTTTCTTTAAAATTTTCCTTTAAAGCAAAATTTTTATTTGCATTATTTAGGATTTCTTTTGCTAATACCTTATCACTAGCATTTCTTATCAACGCATCATCTAAAATTTCTTTTACTATTCCATAAGCTTGTTTTGTATTGTATGTTTTATTTCCTGTGTTTAATTGCTTATTTATAGCTGTTCTTAATCCAAAGATTTGCTCCGCACTTACTTCTTTCCCTTTTATTTCATCTAAATAGCTTTGTATGTTATTTTTTACATCTTGCTCTAAAAAATTATTATTTTTAAAATTTTCAAGCTTTACTAAATCTTCACTAGTTAATACTATTTTTCCATTATTAAGCTCATTTAATTTACTTATAGCACTGCCATACTCTTGATTTATTCTATTCTCATAAGCGTGATTATCTTTTTGCCAAGCCTTATAATCAAACTCACCATTTAAACCTGTTTTGTTTTTAAATACTTCATCTTGCCCTTTAATCATATTTAAAAAAGAAATACTAGCATCCTTATCAGCCTTTAAAACATCATCCAAAAAACTTCCTATTTCTGGATAAGCTTGTGCTGCTTTTAATAATACTTCTCTTCTTTGTGTAGTTGGCATTCCTTGTAAGCTATTAGAAATATTTTTTAAAATAGCACTTGTTCTTTTAGCGCTATCTTGTATAAATTGTGGATTATTTTTATTAAGTCCTTGCTCGACAATGTTTTTTAATATTTCTATTGTAGGCTTTCCATTTTCTAGGTAAGTTGGATTTTCTTTTGCTATAAGTTCATCTATTTGTTTTTTATTCTCTACATTTTTTGTAAGATTATTAAAAATTGTTTCTGCATTTTGCAAACCACCATCTGTAAATTTTCCTACCATAGGTATATCTATCTTGCTTATTTTATCTATAAATCTATTGCCTAAATTACCACCTTTTACTGCCATGCCATCTATCATATCTTTACCGGCTTGTGCTCCTGTTTTTGCCATATTATAGGTATTTTTTAAAGCTCTTGCTCCTTTAGCAACTCCTGTAAAAGCTGCGTCTCCTATCAAAGAAAGTCCAGCATTTTCACCCATAAGCATAAGAGCTTCTTTTAAATTCATATCTTGATTTGTATCTTTTGTATTTCCGTAGTAATCATATCCTGCCCCTAAAGATGCACCTAATGCACCCCCTGCAACCATACCAACTCCGCCACCTAGCATTGTGCCGCCAATGGCACCTGCTGTTCCTAAAGCCATACTAGCACCATTATCTCTTAATCCACGATATAAATCACCCATTGTGCTACCTTGTACTTTTGAATAATTTCCGTTATTATCTTGCACCCAATAAGATCCATCATCATCTTGCAATAATCTTCCACGCCCTGATTTTTGCAACTCATCGCCTAAATCTCTCATAAACTGATTACTTTTTCTTACTACTTCATTATCATCAGCAAAAATAGGTTTAGAGGCATTAAATTTAGATTGCTTATCTAAAATATAATTACTTAAATCATCAGCATTCATGGATGGATTTTTATTATAATCATATAAATCCCTTTTATATTCACTAATATTTCCCATAGGATTTGTTAAATTTTGGTCTTTGAAATTATATTTTTCATATTCTTTAGCATATTTATCTTTATTTTTATAAAAATCATTTATTACTTCATTTTTTAAATTTGATAAATATTCACTTGTATTTTGATTTTCACTTTGACTTGCTCCATCTTGTAAAAATGAAATAATGTTATTTTCTTGTGGTTTTTCTAATAAAAATTCTCTTATATTCATTGTATTAATCCTTGTTTTTTTAATTCTTCTACGCTAACTTGCATTTTTCTACCTGCTTGATTAACTAATATTACATTACCATTAGCATCAGGCTCTGATATTTGAGCATTAATTCCATTAAAACTAACGCTATGTAATTTTGGTGCATTTTGATTTTGCACTTCTAATATATTTTTGACTAAATCATTTTGTATATTTTGATTAGTTGTTGAATTATCTATAATTACTGCATTTTTACTAGGTTTTGAGTATTTTTCATCCCAATAAAAAGCTTTTACCTTTGGAGCATAATTGTTATAAAAATCCATATTATTTTTATAATCTTCTATAGCACTTTGTTTTTCTATATTTGTTTTGGCATTTCCTAGTCTTTCTGCTAATTCCATTTTAAAAGAGTTTGGAGCTTCTGCTAACCATTCTCCTGCTAATGCTTGAGCTACCCTTTGATTATTTGCTTCCATAGTATAACCATTAATAGGGAAATTGGCTTGTATATTCTCTAAATTCCATTTAGCATTTTTACCACCCCTTAATAAATCACTTTGCATTCTTTTTAAGAATAAATCACTTGCATCATTTAAATCCGTACTTTGACTTCCCCATCCACCAAAACCACGCTCTATAGCTCCATTCCAAAAACCATGGGTTGTATCATATGTTTTACCTTGATTATTTGCTAAATCTAAAAACTGAGCGTCTGCTTTATATCTTGTATTGTTTTGTAAATTTGCATTGTTTTGACTATTGAAACCTTGACTATTACTAAGAACTCCATTTAATAAATCCTGCTCTTTTTGTTTTGCATTTATCTCATTTTGCAATTTTTGTAGTTCTAATAATCCTTTTTGATAATTTAAATCCTTGTAAGCCTTATTAGTATTTATTTCTTGCTGTCTTAAAGCATTTTGCATGGCATATTGTCTAGCTCTTTGATTATAATTCATTTGCCATTGCTGATCTGCTATATTTGCTCTTTCCTTTTGATAATCAAAGTTTCTCTCATTTTGCAAAAGCTGATTATTTTGCATAGCCTGATTAAATTCCATTTGTTGCTTTCTTAAATCTTGCTCTTGCTGAAACTCATTAGCTTTAACTTTATCATCAAAACTTTTGCTCATGATGTCATATAAGACGCCACCGACTTTTCCTGCGTTTTGTATAACGCCTGTATCAGGATTAAATACTACTCTTTGTGGGTTATAAAATGCCATTTTGTTTCCTTTATTCTTTCTTTTAAAATAAAGGATTTAAGGAAGTTTGTGTATAATTTTAAAAGGGTGCAACGCCAAAGGGTCGCCACCCTTTAGCGTTAATTTACCGCCCAGTTGGGAGGTGATTAAATTGCTAACCAAAATTATAGTTATAATTATACTACTTTGTATAATTATAGTCAAGGTTTATTAATACTTGATTTCCCCTTTTTTTAAGGGGAGCTATAATTTCCCTTTGGCTTCCTTAAATCCAAATCTATTTAATTACTCCAAACATTTTGAAGTTTATTTTCCATATTCTTTCTTCTGTTTAACTCTTCATTAGCTAAAAACTTATTAAAGTTATAAGCATCTTTTTGTAGCTCATAATTCTTTTGCGCCATCTTTTGCTGATTATAAGCACCATATAAAGCACCAGCACCGCCTAAAACATTTCCTAATCTATCAAAATTAGTTACTTTATTTGCATCAGAACTTTTAAACAACCAATCTCCAAAATTACTAAAAGAATTTTTTAATCCATTTAAAAAACCACCCCTGCTACTTGCTAAATTTGGAGTAAAATTGCTTGTTTTCATCAAAGTATCTGCAAAGCTAGAGCCTAGTCCTGTACCACCTTTTAAAGCTGTTATAAAATCCATGATTTCTCCTTTATACCAAACTTAATAATTCTTTGCCTAGATCTATCTCGCTAACTTCGCCTTTTTTTAACTTATCGTTAAAATCACTAGTTCTTACATTATTATTTGCGCTTGATAAATCTTCAGCTTTTTTAGCATTATTTGATTTTCCGACCAAATTAAGCAAGGTTTTCCAGCTGTCAATATTGCCTTCGCCCAAGCCATTTAACTTTGTTGCAAGTTCTGCCATAGCCTTTAAATCCGCATCAGGATAGGCTTTTCTTAACTCGCTTTCTACTTGTGCGTATTTAGCGATTAGTGCATCTTGCTCTTCTTTGTCTTTTTGCTTTTTATCAAGCTCTTCAAGCCTTTTTAATTTCTCATCAAGTCCATCAAGTCCTAATTCTTTTAAATACTGCTCTCTTTGTAATTCTTGTTCGCTTGGCTCTTTTTTTGGATTTTTTAAAGCTTCAAGCTCACCCATTAAAGCATTTAATTTGTTGTCATTTTCACTTTTATAAGCTTCAAACATCGCCTTATAATCAGGCTCGTTCTCATTATCAACCTGCATAGGTTCATTATCTTCTACTTGCGTAGGTTCATCGCCATTATTAGCAACTTGTCCTTTATCATCATCTGTTATGACATTTATTAAATCTTTTAAAGCATCATTTTCCATCTTCTTCATCCTTTATTTTATTGATTATTATGTCTAAAAAAGCCATAGTATCTAAAGCTTTTAACCTTAACTCTTTCTCATCATTATTTTTTGCTATATAAAAACATTCACTATATTTTGCTTTGATAAAATCTATTAATTTCTTTCCTCCTTTGGTTTTAGATATATCGCTTTTAATTTCAATATTAAGCATTAGCTTCTCCTTGCATTTGTGGATTAATATCTTCATTGTTTTCAAAAGCAAATAAACTATTTACATTCTTTACACCTAAAATTGGTAATAATTCTTTAGTAAGTTCTTTGCTAGCATTTATAATCCCATAAGCAGAATTTGCATCGCCTATGCTCATATACATTTGATATAATTGTGAAAAAACTTGCATACTAGCTTGAATTCCTGCACGTCTAATTTCTTTATTCATGGCACCTGTGCCGGTTTGAATTTTAAATCTAAAACTAGGTATATCCTCTCTTTGAAAACCATTAAAAAAACTATCTTCTCCATACTTAAAAACAAGCATTGCAAATCTATCAAATAAAGGCTCTATAAAAGTTTCGTTATACTGTCTTATATAGTCAGCACTTCTTCTTCCGCCTTCTTGTGCTTTTATGCTAATTTCTGTTGCTGTTTCATTTTGTGCAGTTTGAGCTCCATTGTTTTGTGGACTAACTCCTGTAACTTCTGTGAGTTCGCTTTCTAAAAGCTGTAAATTCATTCCCGCGCTATTTACATTTGGTGGTGGTAATATTTGCACACCCTTTGGATCGTCTGTATATATTGGTTTTCCTAAGGTTTCTATATCTTCTCTGCTTACTCCCATTGATTTTGGCATCATTATTTTAGGCATGATATGAGTTCTTACTGCATCTATTAAAAGATTTCTAGTTATATTAATTTCATCTTGCAAAGGCATAGCAGAAGCCATTATAGGCTCGCCATAAGCACTTACATAGTTTTCGTTATCTATCTTTTTAAGTTGTGGTAGCATTGAACCCCAGACAAAAGGCTGTCCATCTTGCAAAATAACTTCATTTCTAAGTAAATTATTTTCAAATAAAGTAGAAACCACCCACTCATCATCGTTTTTTCTTTCATAAATATCATAAAGCTTTACTTTTTTATACTCATCATCTTCATCAAAAAGCTTTTCAATTTCAATTTTTTTATAAAAACCTAGCTTTTGTCTTTCATGGATTTGATTATAGGTTAGGTAAATTTCATTGACTATATATCCTACATCTTCACTATTTAATGCATTTGGATCAAAGAATATACTATCAATATCTACTCTTTCAATGCGTGGCATTCCCTTATGCCAAGTAAGCTTAGCGATACTCGTTCCCACAAGTAAAACATCTAAGAAAAGCGGTTGAAAAATCTTAAACATATTGATTTTACCACTATAAAAATCAATTGCATTCTGCCATAGCTCTATAATCGTATCATCGCTATTAATGTAAGTTTCAATATCTGCCATTCTCTCACTATTAAAATATACATCATTTAAGCTAGTGATTAAATACTTTACCTTAGCGTTTATTTTTGGTATGTAAATACTTGATTTATTTCTTTTTCTTAGTTTTTGCATTACTTTATTTTCAAGCAAATAAGCATCTTGCAACTCTTTAAAGTGTGGTTTGTAATTCTCATATCCGCTTTTGCTTTCGCTAATGAGTTGTGTTAAAAACGATACTCTCTCATCATTAGTTCTTTTTGTTTTCATTCATAATTCTCCATATTGTTGTTTTGCTTAAATTTGTTATTTTTAAAATATCTTTTTCATTCACTCCTTTTTCAAATAAAAACTCCGCAAATTCTCTTTTAAATTTCTTTTTAGAAATATTATTAAACCCTGATACAAGCTCTAAAAATTCATTTGCAAGACTTGACTTTATAGCCTCATCGCTTAAATTTGAAAGCTTTTTTATTTTGTTTACATCAATTGCATCATAGATCATTAAAAACTCACCAGCCATCATAACTCCAATCTTCATTAGTATTGTTTCTGCTGTATAGTTTTTCAAAAAAAGTTAATGCCACCGCATCGCTAACATCAGGACTTTTGCCATAATTCTTTTTTAAATACTCTTTTGAAACTATCTTTAAAAGCCCCTTGTCGCTATATTCATACTCAATCATTCTCATATCTTTTTTTAATTCTTCATCTTTAAAAAGCTCCATGTGTTTTAAGTTTTTAGCAAATGTAAAATACATTTGTGCTCTTTTATTTAAGTATTCATTACTGGTTGCAGAATTTGCAGAATTTGCCTCAAATACAGGCAAACCATAATTTAACAAGACATCGTATACGCCAACGCCAAGACCGCAAGTATCTATAAAAATACCTTTTGGTTTATCTTCGCTTTGATTGTATTCAGCTAGTATTTTGTTTGCTAATTCTATAGTTCCAAGTTGTGAGTATTTTTTAATCTCATCAATTACAAAACCTTTTCTTTTTGCAAGAACACTCTTATCATCTCCATATCTTGCTACATCAAGCCCCCAAATATTCTCGCCTTGCATTTTTTCAATGCTAAAAGAGTTCTTGCTCATCGCATTTTCAATTTCACTTAGAGAAAATAATTCAGCACTCGAGCTATCTATAAACTCACCATAAATTTCTTGCTTGACAACTTCACTACCTTCTCCGCCTACTTCTTCAATTAATTCTTTAATTTGCTCTTCTTTTAAAAATGGATTATCATAACTTGAGAATTGAAAATGTTTCCAATTTTTATCGCTGAGTTCTTTTCTACATAACTCGTAAAATAGATTTTTTCCTTTAGGAACTCCACCGATAATCGCTCTTGATTTAGGGTTATCAAGCAACATAGGGCGTATGGCGTTATACCAAAGATATTCTCCTTTACTACCTTTTAAAATAATTCCTGCTTCGTTTAAGATAACAAGGTCATATCCAAAACCTTCGATATTTTCACTTCTTTCGGCACTTCTCATATGAAGCACCGCTCCGTTAATGATTAATTTCTTATCTTGTACACTCCAAGAATAAAAATCTTTTGGCAAGTTTTTTAACTCAGGTGTAAAATATAACTCGTAATAGTTTTGTAAGTTTGCTTGTATGGTATCTACCCATAATACATTTTGTCCTAAAAGCAAGTTTTCTATGACAAACTTAGCGCTTCCCCTTGTAAAACCAAGTCTTCTGCCTTTTGCTACGGTTATAAAGCGTGGATTTTTATCATCAAAAACTTTAAGTTGTGCTGGAGTGTAAGAAAAGTCAAGCTTTAATTTCATTTAATTTCACTTCTTATGATTTCAATTTTTTGAACGTTATCGCTAACTACTTCTTGTTTATCCACGTAGCCATGTTGATTTTTTAGCAAGAACATACTAACGCTAGGAGTATAAGTGCCGATTAAGGAATGATTTAAAATATCCATTTCACATTTTTGCTTAGCATTGGATACAATTTCTCCAAAATCCTTATCCTTCTCCCACTCGCCTAAGGTTTGCATTGTAATTCCTAAATACACAGCTAATCCCACTTTTGTTTTAGGTGCAAAAATAATACTCTCCTTAGTTTCTTTTAAGACAACTCTTTCATTAAAATAACTCTCTATTTTTGAAACAAGCTCTTCTTTTGTCATACTTTTGCCATTTGTCATCATTCTAGCCATTAAGCCACCCCTTCTTTAAAATCAAATTCTTTGATTTCTAAGTTTAAAAAAGATTTTTTAAAACTAATAATCTCATAATCGCCTTTTAAAACATTCTTATCGTTTTCAAATAACGCATCTAACACGCATTTTACGATATTGTCCCCATCGCCATGCCTTTTGCTGTTAAATCCTATTTTTAAAGAAAACTCATATTTCTTTTGCTTATCAAAGGCTTGAAAACAGCTAATATTATTTTGTCTTCTAAACTCCATTTGCAAGAGTTTTTTAAAATCTAAATATTTAAGATAATCTTTACATGCAAATTTAGATCTTTGCGTGGTTCTTTTATAAGGAACTGGGTTGCTTTTTAAATCAATTTTTAAAATATACTTTTCCATTTCAGACTTTCTTAAATTTAGCTTATATTTTTAAAAGCCATTTTGACTTTTACTTTCTTTTGAAATTCTTCTTGATTCTCCTTAAAAAATTTTTTCTGTACCTTCTTAAAGTTATTATATTCTTCTTCATGGCTTAAAGATGTATATCCTTTTATCTTATAAGAAGTATTTATATATATATCTTTTCCTATGCGCTCTTGATTTTTAAATATAAAATCTATTAAAGCGTGTTTAAATTCGTTATTTTTTAGCATTTCTCCATCTTCGTAGGTTAATTCTCCAAAATTATTTAGACAAACCAACATATTAATTGATTTTGCTAATCGTTTAAAAAGGTTGCCCTGTCCATCATAACAAACATATGAGTATTTAAAATCACTTTCAAGCAATCTAAAAAATGGACTATTTTTATATTTATTTTTTAACCATTCTAAAAATATTTCCTTATCTTCAAAACGCTTTTTAAACTCGATTTCAGCTCTTTTGCAAACTCTTCTTAATTTCTCATAGGTTGTCCCTACGATATTCTCTCTTTCTAAAGTTTCGAAATAAAAATCTAAAAAAGCATGAATATCCTTAACGCTTTTGAGATATCTACCTACAATATCAGTTGCCTGAGCCTTATTAATTTCCAATAAGTCCATTAAAATTTGTATTTTTTCTTGCATTTTTTACTCCTTAAAAGCATCCTAAGAGCTTGTTTTTGTTCTCATCTTTCATTCCGTAATACTCCATCAAGCTATCAACCACACTAGGATTGGCTTCTTTTTTTCTGTTAAAACGCTGATTTTTTCTTGTTTCATTTTCTTTAGCGTATTTAAGCCATGTATAAAGACTTCCTGCCACACTTGACATTCTTTTTCCATTTCTTTTCCATTCCCTAGCATCCCAATAGCCTATAAAATCATTAGCCAACTCTTCACCAAAGTTTGTGCCATTTTTCTCATTAAAAGCTATTATTTGTCTCATGAGTTCATTTGCATTTGGGACTTTAAACTCTTTTTTTGCCATTTTCTCTAACTCCTTTTTGCTAAAATCAATAAAGCTCGTCACAAAAGAGGCGTTTTGATTAGAAACGCATTCTTTCTTTTCTTGATTATTTTTTAAATTTTCTAAATTCTCTTTTTTTATAAATTTATTATTATTAATATTTATATTATTTATAAATTTATTATCACGTGCGTGCGTGCGTGTTTCTATATAATGCAAATTCTCTTTTTTTTCGTTTTCAGTAGTTAATTTTCTGTCGATTGATGAAGTGTTATTTTTAAGAGTTTTGCTTAGCTTTTCATCACTGCTTTTAAGCAAAGATAAAGATTTGTTAAAATGCTTTTTAACTTGATAATTTTCATCTTTTAAAATCCACTCATAAAAATTTAAAGAGCCATTTCTAACCTTTTTAATTTCTAAAAGCCTAAGCTCGATTAATTCTTTTTTAGCAATTCTTAGTCTATTTAAACTCATTCTTTGATTATTTTTAACTTTTATAAACTCTCTTAAATAGATCTCACTTACAATCGTTTTTTCACTAAGCTTTGCTAATTGAATATACAATGCCAGAGCATCAACACTAAGACCACCATAAGCTATAGTGTTTGATAATTTTAAATAGCCTTTTCTCTCTCTTAGGCTTTTACGTCCCAAAGCTACATCAAAGCTTGCTATAAAATTTGGTATCACCAACTCTCCTTTATGTTATAATTTAAATTAAAAAGGTTTTTTATGATTGAAATGTTTTTTAATTTTCTTGAAAACAAAGAGAATGTAATTCCATTATTATTTGGATTCGTTTGCGGAATTCTTGTAGGTTTTACAATTTGTAATTTTATAAAATATTCTATTTTTAAAACAAAATGTGATGCTATAAATTTTCTAGAAACACCCATTACAATGCACTTGAGAAATGGTAAGCATTTTAAAACTTCTTGCCATTTTTTACAAGGGAATAAATGTTCTAAATTAAAATCATACTGCATATATCACCGACCTAAAAAAAGATTTTCCAAATTAAAAAATAAACTAAAAAACCTATTGAAAATCCCACTATAAAAGCCATTTTTTAACCTTTAATCCGTTTTAAAAAGTCCTTTGCTATAATTTTTTTGCACCAAATCAAGAAAGGACTTATCAAAATGGATGACAAAGATTTAAACTTGTTAAAAAACATCCCTTATCTTATGGAAAAAATCGAAGAGTTAGAAAACAGGATAAAACAGCTAGAACAAGCTGTACAACCACAACACTACTCTTTGGAAACTCCAAACTACCTAGGAGAAATCTAAGTCTTAATAAGGCTTAGATTTTTATCATTCTCAAGCAAAGCACCAGCAAGCTCCATTTTATACATAGTTCCCATATATGCAAAGAGTAAATCTTCTACTTTTTCATATTTTCTTTTTTTCATAAGCTTAAGCATTATCTCATAGGTTTCATCGCTAATATCAATTTCAATCCTAACCCTTTTCATTGCCTTTTTCATTCTCTATCCTTTCTTTTTCTCCCAAAAATTTAAGCAATTTATTCCTATTATTTTTACCCCAAATATTAGGTGGTATTTGATGTTTTTCCCAAAGTTCTCCGGCTACTTGAACTTTAATTCCTATTCTAGAGCTTAAAATACTTCCAACGCCATCTTTACTATAATAATCAAGTAGTATTTTTTTTAATTTTTTTCTATTCATATTCTTACAATTCCTAAAAATATTTTTAAAAATGTAGCATAACTACTATAAAATTAAGTTTAAAAAATATGTAAATATACTACATATATTTTTTTAAATAGTCGATGTATAATTACTACAATTAATAAGGTGGATAAAAAATGGAAAAAAATAAAACATTTTATAAGCTTGATAAAGAATATTTATCACAAATTTTAAAAGAAAAAAAAATAAGCAGAGCAAAATTTGCACAGATGCTTTCAGAAAATGGATATGAAATCACTTTAGATGGAATAACTTATTGGTATAGAAGTGAAAACAATCAACCTGAGGATTACAAAAATATTATAACTATGGCAAAAGTTTTAGAAGTGCCAGTTAGTAAACTTGCTCCAGTAAATGATAATATAAAATCTTTTTTACAAGATGATA
The DNA here is from genome assembly GCF_001762785.1 of Campylobacter sp. BCW_6463. Lineage (NCBI taxonomy): Bacteria > Pseudomonadati > Campylobacterota > Epsilonproteobacteria > Campylobacterales > Campylobacteraceae > Campylobacter > Campylobacter sp. BCW_6463. The sequence goes on along the minus strand of NZ_MJXL01000052.1, from coordinate 10,055 downwards.
ATCAAATAAATTTCAGATATTTTCCAGATATTTATGCAAGTGCAGGACTTGGAACTTCATCTCAAAGTGAAGAAGTAAAAATAGTTTCCGTTGATGAAAATTTTCTAAAAGAAATTTTAGATATACCCATAAAGAAGAGTTATGATATTATAAAAATTAATGGCGATAGCATGGAACCTATTTTATCTAATGGTGATTTTATTATTGTAGATAGAAGTAAAAATTCACTTGAGACTATTTCAAACGCAGATATTGTTATTTTTAGAAAAAATGATGATTTATTTTGCAAAAAAATTAAAAAAGAACCTTTTGAAAATTATATTTTTTTAGTTTCTGAAAATAAAAAATACGAGGATAAAAAAGTAGATAATAGCGAATTTGAACAATGCGAGATCTTAGGTGCTGTAGTATCAAAAATGGCTGTTGAAACCTTTAAAAATTTTATAGAAGTGGTGGGATGATGAATATAAAAGAATTATTAAGTATCGAAAAACATCCAAAAATACAACAAACTTATATGTTGCCAAGTTCTGAAAATTCTAAATCTTTAAAAATAGAATTACAATGCGATGATGATAAATATCATAAAGATAGTTTTATACTTGATATTTCAAGATCTAGTGTGCAATTTCAAAGAAAAACAAACCAATACCGTTATAATGCAACTAATATAATAGCAAGAATTGATTTTTACGCTTCTCATACAAACCCAGAATTTAATCCAAATAAAATTCCAAGTGATAAAAGATTATCAGAGCTTATGGAAAAATATAGCGAATTTAGATTTAGAGACCAAAATCATATCCATATTTTTATCGAAAGCTATGCAGATAAATGGGCTTTCCCTTTAAACGAATTTAATATTAAAACAAATGATGATTTTTTAAATCAAAGCTATGATTTTTGCCAATTTTGTAATATAATAAATATAAAATTTGCAAAAGGTGATTTATTTTGTTAAACATAGAAAATCTTATGAATTCTTATTTTTCTTATATTAAAAGCAATTTTGATATATCCAAAATAGAAAATAATATGTATGAAATTACAACGCCATTTTTAGATAAAAGCAATGATAATATTTTATTTTATATAGAGAAAAAAGATGATTTGATAGAGTTGAGCGATGGCGGAGAAACTTTAAGAAATTTATCATTAAGCGGTTTTGATTTTAACTCAGAAAAAAGATTAAAAGAATTAGAAATAATTCTTAATGGTTTTAATATTCAAAAAAATAATGATATCTTGTTTACTCGTGCGAATGAAAATAACTTTGCAAAAAAACAACATAATCTTATACAAGCACTTATAAGCGTTAATGATATGTTTGTGTTAGCTCAAGGCAAAATACAAAGTTTCTTTTTTGATGATGTAAAAAATTTTTTTGAAGAAAATTTCATTAGATACACAGAAAACATTAGTTTGGATGGAAAAAGTCATTTAAATCATAAATTTGATTTTTTAATTACAAAATCTTCACAACAAAAAGAAAGGCTTATAAAAATAATCAACAATCCAAAGAATGACAATTTAAAGGCAACATTATTCTCTTTTATGGATTTACCTCAAGAAAGAAAAGCTAATGCTGATAATATTATTATTTTTAACAATAAGGAAGGTAAAAATATGGACGCTTTAGTCAATGCTTCAAATGAGCACAATGTAAAAGCATTTCTTTGGAGCAAAAAAGAAGAATATATAGATTATTTAGTAGCTTAAACTATAAAATAGGTAATTAATGAAAAAACTCATACTTTTACCATTGTTATCCACTCTAGCTTTTGCTGATTATAATCAATACAAACCAAGTGAAGCTACTTGCAAATTAGCAAGAGTATAAAAAGTTATAAGGCTGATTGTGGTAAATTTTAGTCTTTATTTTACTTATACTCTCAATACCCCATCAACCTTTTATATCCATCGCAACCAAGTTGATAACCACCATCACAAGCTAAACCATAATATTTTTTTGCTTGTTTAAAATTTATCCTTACGCCTTTGCCATTCTCATAAAGTCCGCCAACAACTCCACAACTCACGCTATCTTTATATTTATCACATAAAAGTTTTAAATTTAAAAAAGCTCGTTTTATAGTATCTGGTTTTATTAAAAGTGCAGTATTTTTTTTACAGGCACAAGGCATATCTATTTTATCAGATTGTAATTTATCATTATGATACAAAGGACATGCATAAGCCCGATTAATTTCAAAATCACTCATCTTTTTTAGTAATTTTAGCCCCTCTATAGTTTTTGTATCATTGGTTTTACTCAAAACAAAATCTATCAATTCTGACGCTTTTTTCCAACTATCTAAAGCTATCAATCGATTAATTTCTTTATACTTTTTATCTTTGTCTATATCAAGAGTTAAACCAACATAAGTCATTATTGTAATCAAATTAAATATATTGCTCTCAATTTTAAAATTTTCATCTATAGCAAAATTATTATAAATATACAAACAAGCTTCTTTATTCTTTTTATCATAGCAATCACTAAAAGATTTTTTGTATAGTTTTTCTTCTGGAAGGTTAAAATTTTTGTTTTTATAACCAACGGCGTGTTTTTCTATATATGCAGACATTTCAATATCTCTTCGCTCACATACATCAACCCCAAAGGCGTAAATATATATAAATAAAGCTAGTATTATTCTCAAATTTTAATCCTTCCAATTTTCTAAAAATATTTTTAAATATTTTTAGATTTTTCATCTTCCCATTAAAAAATTATACCAAAAAAATATTTTTAAAAAATGTAGGAATACTACTATTATTTAAGCATAGTTTAAGTGTAGTAATACTACAATTATTTCAACAAAACAAAAAGGAGAAAAAATGAGTTTTACAGATTTTTATTTTGATAGAGAAGAAAAAAGAATTTATAACCAAACGAAAGAATTAATTACAAATGAACTTGAAAGTAGAGAGAATTTAGAAAATATATTTGCAAACTTGCAAGATTTTAAAAACTCTTTAGAAATAAGCTTAGAAGATGATGAAGAAATATCTATATCTTTACAAGCTTATGGAGATGAATTTATGAGAAATGCTTATGAACTTTTAGAGAGAGTTAGAAAATTCGAAAAACAATGCAAAAAGCTTTTTTGAAAGTTTAACAAGTTCTTTAAAAAAAAGAGCTTTCTTAAGCTTTTGACCGCTTGAAAATTAAGCTTAATTGCTAATGTTCTTTTCTTTGCTTTACTCTTACCCACGAAGTGGGACGGGGGCTTTAGCAAAGCGGTTTTAAACGAATTTATTTCGGATAAAACAATAGCAATAACATAGCGGAAGGGTTAGCAAGTTATCCATAAACTTGGCTCGCTATTATTGTTTATAGTGCTATTTTTAAGGTTTTCTTGCACTTTAAAAACGACAGAAAATCAAGAGTTTAAGAAAAAGAAAGTATAATTATAAAGTTTAAGTTGCTAACTTGTCTCGGTGTTGAGAAAGGAGGCTCTAAAATGTGGAATAAAATTTTAACAATTTTAATCTTAATCTTAGAGCTAATTAGAGAGCTTATAAAACTCTAATATTTTTTAACACAGACAAATTCTAACCAAATCCGCTTAGCATAAACTTAAACGATTAGACAATGCCGAGACTTGTGGATTTACTCGGCTTTATCAAAAATAAAAATAAATTTGATAAAATAACATTGTTTAAGTGGCTAATTTCTCTTGGTGGGGAAGGAGCTGTTTTTGATGATAGAGAAGTTTTTAAAAATTGCTTTTTTATTGTTAGAAATAGTAAAAAAGTTGATTGAAATAATCAATCAACTAAACTAAAAAACCACTAAAATTATAGAATAGCCTTGCTTAGCCTATACTTAAACAATACTCACGCCAAGAGAGCAAGGCTCTTGGCTTTTCTTAAGCTCCTTTAATGCTTAAATGGGGCAACTTTACTACTTGAGAATTTACCTTTTTGTTTTATTTCCTATTCTAAAGAACTCAGTTGTCCCTTTTAAGCATTAATCTAAAAGGAGAAAAAATGAAAGCTTATCACACAAAAGAACAAGTCATTATAAAACTAAGTAAAGATGAATATAGAAAAGAAATGAAGCTAAATAAGTCTTTAAAAGATGAAAATAAATTTTTAAAAACTGAAATTTCTAATCTTGAAAATGAAAAAATAGAACTTTTAAAAGAGTTAAAAGACCAAATAGAAGCAAATATGAAAAATATAAAAGAAATTAGCTCTTTGCAAAATAAAATTTATGAGCTTCTTTATGCAAAAGAAAGGTCGAAACTATGTTCTTAAATAGTAAAAAAAATGAAAAAATAAAATATTTAGAAAAAGAAATTCAAAGGCTAAAAAGCATTATAGCATTAAAAGATACCGCTATAAATGAAATTTCATTCAAACTCGAAGAAGAAATTAAAACCAATGTGAAACTTAATAAATTTCGTATAAAAATACTTGATGCTTTAGGGCTTATAGGCGTTTTTAAAAATGATGATAAAGCTATTAAAGAAGTAAAAAGACTAAAGGAGAAAGAATTATGAAAAGACAAACAAAACCGCTAAGTATAAGAATTCCATTAGAATTAAAAGAAGAGTTGCAAAAAATAGCAGATAAAGAATACCGCCCTTTAGCAACTCAAATAGTTAAAATTTTAAGCGATTATGTTAAAAACTACCAAGGAAAATATCCAGGGTAATCTTCTCTATTTGTAAGATTGAATTTTCGTTCATAATCTTTTATATAATCTTCAATGATTTTTCTTATTTGTAAAGCCATAGGGCGATACTCAAGTTCGCATATAAAAGCAAACTTTTCTTTTGTCAAGGTATCAAGTCTTACTGATATTATTTCAGATTTATTATTTTTTTGATTTTCTTCCATTAATTTACCTTATTTTGTAATTTATTGTAATTTTACAAAAAAAACTTTTTTTTGTAAAGCATACATTGTATTACTTGACAATACAAAAATAATTTTATATAATTTTGTAATTCTTAAGAATACAAAAAATTACAAAAGGATACCAATGAGCCAAGAAGAAAAGTTTTTAGAATGTTTAACAAAAGCAACTAAAGGTAAAAAAGATTTGACTAATTTTGAAGTATTGGAATTTGCTTTCAGTATATTTTGTTGCCTTGATAATTATATTCAAAATAACAAGGCTAGAGATAAAAAAATTTTAAAATTATTAAAAGGAGATGAAAAATGAATTTAGAACTTTTTAAAAAAGATGAAAATAAAGAAATAAGCTTAACTTCTTTGGAAATAGCAGAACTTACAGGAAAAGAACATTTTCATGTTATAAGAGATATAGAAACTTACTTAGAAAAAGTAGTTGAAGGGGGTATATCCAAATTTGGAGACACCTACCAAAACACACAAAATAAGCAGTTTTACAAGTGTTACCGCTTACCAAAAAGAGAAGTATTGATTTTAGTGAGTGGATATAGTGTTGAGCTAAGAGCAAAGATAATCGATAGATTAGAATACTTAGAAAATGAGCTTAAAAAACAAAGTTATAAACCGCTTTCATTAAAAGAAAGTTTGCAAATGCAATTAGAACTTTTAGAGAGAAATGAAAAGCTTCAAATTGAAAATGTAAATTTAAAAAATGAAGCCAAAGAAAACGCACCACTTATTCACTTTGCAAATCGTATAAAAGATACTAATGATGCTATTTTAATAAGAGATTTCGCAAAAATACTTTATGAAAAAAATAAAATTGAAATCGGAGAAAAAAGACTTTTTGCTTTTTTAAGGGATAATGGCTTTTTAATGAGTGATAACAAACCTTATCAAAAATGCATAGAACAAGGGCTTTTTAAAGTAAGTGAAACAACTATCAGCACAATAAATGGAGATAGATTAGTAAGCACAACGAAAATCACAGGCAAAGGACAAATTAAAATCGCAAATTTATTATTAGAAAGAATTAATCATGCAGTGTAAAATAATTGACTTAGAACAAGGTAGCCCTGAATGGCTAAATTTTAGAAAAGGTAAAATAGGTGCATCGATGGTAGCATCTTGCGTAGGTATCAAAGGTGCTTTTAATTCCAAAGAAGAAGCAAGGGATATCATCTTAGGACTTAAAGAAGTTTATCAAAATGAAGCTATGAAAAAAGGCAATAATTATGAAGCTTTGATTAGAGCTAGAGTTGAGTTTTTACATTCTGTGAGTATCACTCCTGTAGTTTTGCAAAGTCTAGAAAATGAAATGTTTATGGCAAGTTTAGATGGAATAGATGAAAACGGCGTTATTTATGAGTTTAAATACTCACAAGATGAATACGATTTTGTCAAAAAAAATAAAAAGCCAAGTGATAAATACTACGCTCAAGTTCAATTTGGGCTCTATATCAGTGGTAAAGAAAAATGCATTTTTGTAGCCATGAATAAAGAAGAAGAGATTGTAGAGTGCGAAGTTTTAAAAGATGAAGCTTATCAAAAATGGTTAGTTAAAAATATAAAGCAATTTATATTAGATTATATCATAGATCAAAAAAGTGAATATAAAGAGCTTGAAGATACTAAAGCAAAAAATCTAGCGATTGAAATTACAAGGCTTGAAAACACGATTAAACCTATTAAAGAAAAGCTAGAAAGTCTTAAAAAAGAACTCATAGCCTTAGCAAATGGAGAAAAAGCAAGATGTTTGGATATTACAATTTATCCGCAAAGTAGAACTACAATTGATTATAAAGGCTTTTTAGAGCAAAAAAATATTACTGTGCCTAAAGAGTTTTATAAAGAAAGTATTTCAATGTGTTTAAAAATCAAAAAAGGAGCATAAAATGAGTAATGAAAATATGGAAGTGGCTATAGTAGAAGAAAAAGAAACTCAAGTAAAAGAATTTAAAGAAAATAATCATATTGTTATCAGTGAAAAATTCGAAAATGAATTAAGGTTAATAAACGAAAAATTTTCAGGCGAAAATAATAAGGTGATGCAAATTTTAAGAGACAATAAAACCGCATCTTTTTTAAAGGTCAAAAATCTTAGCGAGGCAGGGCTTAGTATTTTAAACAATGATTATTATATAGTGCCTATGGGCAATAATGTAAATATAGAGCCTAGCTATATGGGACTTGTCAAAGTTGCCATAAATGAGGCTTTAAAACGAGGATTTGAAATTATTGTTAAGAGTGATACGATTGCAAATAGCGATGAAGTAAAAATCATAACAGAAAATGAAATCGACAATCTAAGCATTAGTAAAAATCCTTTAGACAATTCGATAAAAGGTGCATACGCTTTAATTTCTATAGTTAAAAACGGTAATTTGCTTTATAGAAAAGCGGAGTTTTTAACAAAAGAGCAACTAGATATCATAAAAAGCAAAACCTTCACAAAAGGCGGTGGAGTTTATAAAGAATTTCCTGAAGAAATGGCAAGAAAATCGGCTATTAGAAGGGCGATTAAACACATTGGCTATTTTATAAAAAGCGATGTTCTAGATGGAGTTATCAATATCGACAATGAAAATTATAATTTTTCAAATTCAAACTTAAAAGCAATAGATGATAAAAAAGAACAAATTAATAATTCTATTAAAGAATTAAAAGAGATAAAAGATCAGTATGATGCCTTTATTAAAGAAAATGGTATCAGCAAAAAAGAAAGCGAAGAATTTATTCTTAAATATAATATTTTTACAATAGAAAAATTTCAAAATGTTTTAGCAAACAAAGAAAAAGCAATAAAAACAATTAAAAGAGAATTGTAATGTTACAAGCATTTAAGGCAAGTTTTGAAGTGGCAAATTATTCGCCAAGCGTAGAGTATTTAAGTGAAGGTGGGCTTTATAGCGGAGTTTTCCGCAAAGCCTTTTTATATGATAAATTGGCAAGTGATGGAAGCAATAATACTTTTATTTGTTTTGAATTTTTAACTAGAAAAGAGCAAAAACTAGCTATTTTTAATCTTTTTGTAGCTAAAAATAACGATTTTAGCTATATCAATAAAAATGGTGAAAAAGAAAATTATTTAGGATTTAGACAATTAAACGCTATTATGAAATTCTTTGGAATTGATGAACTTGATTTTAGTGAAAAGGGAAATGAGAATGTTTTTGGAGTGCAGACTGAAGTTATTTATCTAAATTCTTTAGTTAATAAACTTTTAGTTTTAGGTTTTGGGACAGAAGAATATTTAAGTAAAAATGGAGAAATTGCTAACAAAATTTTTCTTGATAGAATTTTTAATGAAAAGATGCAAAGCATGGATGAGTTTCAAAATAATAAAGAGCCTTTATCTATAAAATCTTTTAAAGCAAGGCATAAATCTTTAAATAATGACAATAATAAATCATTTATTCCAAAAGAAAATCAAAGCTATAATCCTTATGGAAATGAAGTAAAAAATCCTAACAATGAAAAATATATCGAAATAGGAGATGATGATGGAAGTTTGCCGTTCTAATTATCTTGAAATTGTAAAAATCATACCATTTAGTGAAAGAAGAACTTGTTTTTGTGATTTTGCAAAACAAAATGAAATAAAAATCGAAAAAATAAATTATAAAAATCACATAAGCAAAAAAGAACTCAGAAAGGCTTACAAAATTTACAAAAGTAAGCCAAGTGGAAGAAATTTCTTTCATGAAAAAAAGCTTATTGTTAAAGCTTTTGAAGATGTTGAAAAATTTTTAAGGAGTGAAAAATGAAAAAAATAATCTTTTTGTATTTATAGCACTAAATGCGAGTGCCGACATTTACTCAAATATGAGCGAATATGCATTAATATTAAAGTTGAGCGATACTTGCTCTTTTATAGATACTTCAAATACTATTTATAAAATCAAAATACTTAAAAAAATACCTTTAAAATTTAAAAGCGGAAATGCTATTTTTAATACTAATATTTATGATTTTATAAAGATGTGTGAAAAGGCTAAACAAGGATAATTATGAAAGAAAAAGAATTTAGAGTAGATTTAGTAAATAATCCACCGCATTATAAAGGTTTTGGATTTGAAAATTTAGACTTTTTGGAAGAAATGTTTAATATTATGCCTGAAAAAAGAATTATTTTTCACATAGGTAATGCTTTAAAATATGCTATTCGTAGCAAGTTTAAAGGATATGAGATACAAGACTTAGAAAAATGTGAGTTTTATGTAAAAAGATGCGAGAGATTTATTTCAATGGAAAGACCTGTAGAATGTTATAAAGGTATTGTAATATATTTAAGTTTAATATCTCAAAAGGATTTTAAACTTTATATTTTAATAAACGATATTTGCAGTTTTGCTCTAAATCCTTCTCAAAGAAATTACAACGCTTTAATAAATAGTTTTAAAAAATATATTAGAGAAAGAAAAAATGCCAATGAAACCAAATTTATATAACGACCATTTTCAAAATTTTAAAAGATATAATATACCAAAAGCACAGCTCGTAATAGCTGATATTCCTTATAATTTAGGCAACAATGCTTATGCTTCATCTCCTGAATGGTATATAAATGGGGATAATAAAAATGGAGAAAGCAAAAAAGCAAACAAGGCGTTTTTTGATACAGATAATGATTTTAGAGTTAGCGAATTTATGCACTTTTGCTCTAAAATGCTTATAAAAGAACCTAAAGAATGCGGTAAAAGTCCTTGCATGATTGTTTTTTGCTCTTTTGAACAACAAACAATGTTAATTGAAGTAGCTAAAAAATATGGCTTTAATCATTATATAAATTTGGTTTTTAGAAAACAAGGATCATCTCAAGTTTTAAAAGCAAATATGAAAATAGTTGGAAATTGTGAATATGCTTTAATCTTATATCGTGAAAAACTTCCAAAATTTAACAATGATGGAAAGATGATTTATAACTGCATGGATTGGCAAAAAGATGAAGGTATTCCTAAAGTACATCCCACACAAAAGCCTGTTAAATTACTAGAAAGATTAATCACTATTTTTACAGATGCAGGTGATGTTGTTATAGATCCATGTGCTGGAAGTGGTAGCACTCTTTTAGCAGCGACAAATTTAAACCGCAAAGCTTATGGCTTTGAGATTAAAAAAGACTTTTTTAAAAGTGCTAATGAAATTATGTTTAAACATATAGAAAGAAGTCTATTTGCTTAAGT
>NZ_MJXL01000051.1:0-1544 GCF_001762785.1 Campylobacter sp. BCW_6463 | reverse complement strand
ACGATTAATAATTTTAACAATACTGGAGTTATAAGTTCAACAAATAAAGAAGCTGTCCAGTTTAATTATACCGATGTTAAAACCATTACCAATAATGGAAACATTAAAAGCGAAGGACATAGAGGTATAAGCATAAATAATTCAAGTGTACAAACTCTTAATAATAGTGGCACTATTCAAACCAGCAATCAAGATGTAAAAAACTGGGATACACAAGCAATATATATTGGCAATTCTACAATCCAAACATTTATCAATAGCAAAAACGGAATCTTAAAAGGTGATGGAAGAAAAGATCCAGGAGGACCTAATGGGGCTATGTTTGCTAGCTCTGGGGTAAATCTTTCTGGTTCTACTATAACAAATTTTGATAACTCAGGCATTCTTTCAGGAAGAGTAGGTATAAATATATCAAGTACCACTATAGATAATTTTAAAAACACTGGTACTATAGAAGGAACATCTGGAGCCAAACAATTATCAGGAGCAGTATTCATTCAAAGTTGGGGAACTTCAAGCTCCACTATTAAAAATTTTGAAAACACAGGCCTAATCAAAAATCAAAACGGCAATGCTATCTTCATAGGTGATGGCAACAAGATAGAAACCCTTACAAATAAAGGAACTATAGAAGCAGGCAACAATGGTATAACTTTTTATGCATTTGATACAAATAAAAAGCCCGTTAATATTGGTAAAATCACTATAGAAAGTGGTGGTGTTATTAAAGCAGGCAATGATGCAATCCATATAGATGGAAGTAAAAATGGTATTGAGGGTGAAGGCATTGAAGTTAAAGAAGGGGGTAGATTAGAAGGTGGTAATGCAGGTATTTATATAGGCGGTGGTAAGCAAGTAAATACTAGCATCAATGTATCTGGAACTATCCAAGGTGGTAATGGGGGTATTATAAATACTGGAACCATTGGACAAAAAGATACAGAAGTTCAAACTCACGGTATCACTATTGAAAATGAAGGTCTTATTGCTTCTGCAAAAGGAAGTGGTATTTTAAATACTGACAATGGAATTATTTATGGTAATATTTTCAATAAAAGTAATAATAATTTAAGTTTAAAAAATGATTCTGATGCGACTATTACAAGTGGTATTAAAAATGAAGGTAGTGGAACCATCTTTGTTAATAACCAAGGAACCATAAATAAAGATAATAGTGGCAATCATTTAACTAACAGCGGATCTGGTAGCATAGTCATAGAAGATTGGCTTGTTACTACAGATAAAGATACAGGTAAATTAGACACTGTGGTTGTAGGTGGAAATGGTAAAGATAATGTAAAAGTAGATAATATAACCGTTGATCAAGGCAATGCTGATCTAGATGGAATAGGAGATATAAATGATATCATCTCAGGGGTAAAACCAGGTAATATTGGCAATATAGGAACCAATGGTAGTGGAGAAATTGATTTAATCTATGATCCTTCAACAGGAAAAATTCATAAAAGGTTTGATCTTAGTGCTTCCATATCAGGTGCAACCTTTAGATCTTTAATCTCTACTACTTCAAGAAGATCTACCTT
>NZ_MJXL01000050.1:0-2004 GCF_001762785.1 Campylobacter sp. BCW_6463 | reverse complement strand
TAAAGAACCCTGTTTAAATTCTAAAAAGATAGTTTTATCTTTAGCTACTATTTCTTTCTTAGCTAGTTGTGCTAATGCTACATTAAATTCTGAAATAAAAACTTATGATGAAGCAAATAAAAATACTAAAGCTAGATCAGCAAGTGTTTATCAGAATACTAATACGACTGTAAGTGGTTCAGAAACTAGCACAATCAACATTTCCGATTCAGGTCCACATACCATAATAATTCAATCAGGTGGAACTTTAGGTAGTATAGGCAATACAGATAGAATCATCTATGCTCATGCTAGTAGTAACAACACTCTTACTCTTACCAATCTTACCAATAAAGGAACTATTAACGGTAAGGTAGCTGTAGAACATGATAAAGATTTTACAGGAACCATTACTGTCAATACCTTTGAAAATACAGGTCAAGTTAATGGTCAAATTTACATGGGAATTTGGGGAGGTCAGGGAACTCTCACTGTGGATAAATTTGAAAATAGTGGAACTATAACAGCTTCCAACAATGATCAAGGAGTTTTTTTCCAAGGCCTTGCTAATAACAAATCTACGATTAATAATTTTAACAATACTGGAGTTATAAGTTCAACAAATAAAGAAGCTGTCCGGTTTACTCATACTAATGTACAAACTTTCACTAATAACGGTTCAATAAACAGCGGTGGTGGAAGTGGTGTAAACCTCTCCAGTGCTACTATAGAAAATTTTAAAAATACTAAAACTATAAAAACTAGTGGAACAGCAGAACCAAATGAATCATTCGCTGGTTTATATGCGAGTTCTGGGGTTAATCTTTATAGCTCTACTATAAAAACTTTTGACAATTCGGGTTTCATTTCAGGTAAAGTAGGTGTAAATTTGTCAAATGGCATCATAGATGATTTTAAAAACAGTGGCACTATAGAAGGAACATCTGGAGCCAATAAATTAGCAGGAGCTATAAATATACAAAGTGTTTATAGTAGCGGCTCCACTATTAAAAATTTTGAAAACACAGGCCTAATCAAAAATCAAAACGCTAATGGTATCTTCATAGGTGATGGCAACAAGATAGAAACCCTTACAAATAAAGGAACTATAGAAGCAGGCAACAATGGTATAACTTTTTATGCATTTGATACAAATAAAAAGCCCGTTAATATTGGTAAAATCACTATAGAAAGTGGTGGTGTTATTAAAGCAGGCAATGATGCAATCCATATAGATGGAAGTAAAAATGGTATTGAGGGTGAAGGCATTGAAGTTAAAGAAGGGGGTAGATTAGAAGGTGGTAATGCAGGTATTTATATAGGCGGTGGTAAGCAAGTAAATACTAGCATCAATGTATCTGGAACTATCCAAGGTGGTAATGGGGGTATTATAAATACTGGAACCATTGGACAAAAAGATACAGAAGTTCAAACTCACGGTATCACTATTGAAAATGAAGGTCTTATTGCTTCTGCAAAAGGAAGTGGTATTTTAAATACTGACAATGGAATTATTTATGGTAATATTTTCAATAAAAGTAATAATAATTTAAGTTTAAAAAATGATTCTGATGCGACTATTACAAGTGGTATTAAAAATGAAGGTAGTGGAACCATCTTTGTTAATAACCAAGGAACCATAAATAAAGATAATAGTGGCAATCATTTAACTAACAGCGGATCTGGTAGCATAGTCATAGAAGATTGGCTTGTTACTACAGATAAAGATACAGGTAAATTAGACACTGTGGTTGTAGGTGGAAATGGTAAAGATAATGTAAAAGTAGATAATATAACCGTTGATCAAGGCAATGCTGATCTAGATGGAATAGGAGATATAAATGATATCATCTCAGGGGTAAAACCAGGTAATATTGGCAATATAGGAACCAATGGTAGTGGAGAAATTGATTTAATCTATGATCCTTCAACAGGAAAAATTCATAAAAGGTTTGATCTTAGTGCTTCCATATCAGGTGCAACCTTTAGATCTTTAATCTCTACTACTTCAAGAAGATCTACCTT
>NZ_MJXL01000049.1:0-1955 GCF_001762785.1 Campylobacter sp. BCW_6463 | reverse complement strand
ATCTTTTATAAGATTACCAAAGATAATTAAACTGAGCAAATCCTGTATGGGTATTGCCATCTTTATCAAACATTCCATTATAGTTTAAACTAAAATAGAAAGCTTCATTAACAGGAACGATAAAAGAAGTACTTACAAATTTTTGTATTCTTGGTAAATAAAACTCATCACTTACTTTTATATTTCCAAATCTAGCCTTAGCTTCTACTTTAGGATTGATATTAAACTTAGCTCCAAGTTCTACTGAAGTTTTTAAATTAGGCAACCAATCTCTAAACCAAGTAAAGCTTGTTTTAGTAGAGAAAAGATTTAAATAGTTTGCATAGGTTCTTTCTCCACCTTTAACTGTTGCTTGTCCTATAGTATCTTTCATAGAAAAAGCTTCAGTATAGCCTCCTTCATAAGCAAGACCTATTTCAGGGGAGAATATATCTTTATTAGAAATAAAATTCATACCTAAGGCTGTATTGACTCCATAAGCATAAGAATTAGGTTCAGCTTTAGCTTCATTATTTCCTATTTTTTTAGTTAAATCATTTTTAATCAAAGCAGCTTTACCTTGAGCTTTGATATAAACTTCTTGACCTTTTTCTGTAGTAAATAAGGTATTAAAGTATTTTAAACCTGCATAATAGGTTCTATTATTAATATCAAAATAAGTTGAACCCATTCTTGTATCTTCATAACCTGCATACACACCATATATTCCACTGTCTTTTAAAGTAGAATAACCTATAATGGTTCCTTTAGTGTGTCCTTTACTTTCTTCATTTAAAGAAAGTTCAACATTCTGTGAAGAAGCATAAGGAAGGATGAATAAAGAATGTTCTTTATTAGAACCATAGCTTCCATTATTTAAATCACTCTTTATATAATCACTTGCATCTGCATATAAATTACCCTTTTCAGACATAGCAATGCTTTGAGATTTACTTGAAGAAGCTAAAGCAAAGCTTTGCATAGAATTACCCATAACATTATCTATAAAGGTAGATCTTCTTGAAGTAGTAGAGATTAAAGATCTAAAGGTTGCACCTGATATGGAAGCACTAAGATCAAACCTTTTATGAATTTTTCCTGTTGAAGGATCATAGATTAAATCAATTTCTCCACTACCATTGGTTCCTATATTGCCAATATTACCTGGTTTTACCCCTGAGATGATATCATTTATATCTCCTATTCCATCTAGATCAGCATTGCCTTGATCAACGGTTATATTATCTACTTTTACATTATCTTTACCATTTCCACCTACAACCACAGTGTCTAATTTACCTGTATCTTTATCTGTAGTAACAAGCCAATCTTCTATGACTATGCTACCAGATCCGCTGTTAGTTAAATGATTGCCACTATTATCTTTATTTATGGTTCCTTGGTTATTAACAAAGATGGTTCCACTACCTTCATTTTTAATACCACTTGTAATAGTCGCATCAGAATCATTTTTTAAACTTAAATTATTATTACTTTTATTGAAAATATTACCATAAATAATTCCATTGTCAGTATTTAAAATACCACTTCCTTTTGCAGAAGCAATAAGACCTTCATTTTCAATAGTGATACCGTGAGTTTGAACTTCTGTATCTTTTTGTCCAATGGTTCCAGTATTTATAATACCCCCATTACCACCTTGGATAGTTCCAGATACATTGATGCTAGTATTTACTTGCTTACCACCGCCTATATAAATACCTGCATTACCACCTTCTAATCTACCCCCTTCTTTAACTTCAATGCCTTCACCCTCAATACCATTTTTACTTCCATCTATATGGATTGCATCATTGCCTGCTTTAATAACACCACCACTTTCTATAGTGATTTTACCAATATTAACGGGCTTTTTATTTGTATCAAATGCATAAAAAGTTATACCATTGTTGCCTGCTTCTATAGTTCCTTTATTTGTAAGGGTTTCTATCTTGTTGCCATCACCTATGAAGATA